>NZ_JBNNWE010000055.1:0-39874 GCF_050280905.1 Pseudomonas sp. NPDC086278 | reverse complement strand
AACCAACAATAAAAATAATGGGGTGGTGCTTGAAAACAATAATAAAACGCAGACTGGCTGCCTTCGAGCAGAAGTACGGCTACAAGCCAACCGCCATCCCGGTTGCCGTGGACGCCCTGGCGGTGTTCGTGCACAAAGACAACCCGATCCAGCACCTGACCATGGAACAAGTCGACGCGATCTTCTCGTCCACTCGTCTGTGCGGCGCCAAGACCGACGTCAAAACCTGGGGCGACCTGGGCGTGACCGGCGACCTGGCCAACAAGCCAGTCCAGTTGTTCGGTCGTAACTCGGTATCCGGCACTTACGGCTATTTCAAAGAAGAAGCCCTGTGCAAAGGCGACTACAAGCCAAACGTCAACGAGCAACCAGGCTCGGCGTCGGTCGTGCAGTCGATCAGTTCCTCGCTGAACGGCATCGGTTACTCGGGCATCGGCTACAAGACCGCTAGCGTGAAAACCGTGGCCCTGTCGAAGAAAGGCAGCACCGATTTCATCGAAGACACCGAAGAAAACGCACTGAACGGCAAATACCCGCTGTCGCGCTTCCTCTACGTCTACATCAACAAAGCCCCGAACAAGCCTCTGGCCCCGCTGGAAGCCGAGTTCGTGAAACTGGTTCTGTCCAAACAGGGCCAGGAAGTTGTGGTGAAAGACGGCTACATCCCGTTGCCGGCCAAGGTGGCTGCCAAAGCACTGGCTGACCTGGGTCTGCAAGAAGGCGGCGCTGAAGTCGCAAAAAAGTAACACCCTAGGCTCGGGGGTAAACCCCGGGCCTGTGTAGGAGCGAGCTTTTGTGGTGAGGGGGCAAGCCCCCTCACCACAGAGCCCGCTCCCACATACCCCCCAAATTTTCGATCCGCTGCCAGTTCCCACGGGCGGCGGATTTGTTGCGTCACTGCATTGTCATCTTTCTGTCATACAGGATCGCTAGGGTGTGCGCATGAATGATCTGGCCAAGTCCCCAATGACTACGACTTCCCCTCCCAAGCGCATTGATTTCAATACGCCTGAGCTGCAACGCAAGCGTCGCATCCGCGCGCTCAAGGATCGCCTGACCCGCTGGTACGTCCTCGTGGGCGGCCTCGCCGTTCTCGGCGCGATCACGCTGATCTTTTTCTTCCTCGCCTACGTCGTCGCGCCGCTGTTCCAGGGTGCGAGCCTGACGGCGCAGGACGCCATCACGCCTGCCTGGATGCAAGACGCCGGCAAGCCGTTGATGATCTCCCTGGAAGAGCAGAACCAGGTCGCGATGCGGGTTTCCGACAAGGGCCAGGCGTTGTTCTTCGACATCGACAGTGGCGCCGAACTGAAGCGCGTCGATCTGCCGATCCCGGCCGGCACCACCGTCACCTCCATTGGTGAAGACCAGCCCGGTCATCCGCTGGTTGCGGTGGGTTTGTCCAACGGCCAGGCGCTGGTGTTCCGGCACACTTATAAAGTCAGTTATCCGGACGGCAAGAAGACCATCTCGCCGGCCATCGAGTACCCGTACGGCGAAACGCCGATTGTGCTGAACGAGGCGGGCGGTGCGCTGGAGCACGTCAGCCTGAACGCCACCGACTCCACGCTGATGCTGGTCGGCTCCACCGGTTCGCAACTCAATGTGCTGTCGCTGACCAGCGAAGAAAACATGATGACCGGCGAAGTCACCAACGAGCAGAAGCGCATTGATCTGCCGCAGATGAACGAGCCGGTGAAAAACATCTTCGTCGATCCGCGTCAGCAGTGGCTGTACGTGATCAACGGACGCGCCCAGGCCGACGTGTTCAGCCTGCGCGACAAGAGCCTCAACGGTCGCTACAAACTGCTTGAGGACGGCGACGCGCAAATCACCGCCAGTACGCAACTGGTTGGCGGTATCTCGCTGATCCTCGGCGACTCCAAGGGTGGTCTGGCCCAGTGGTTCATGGCCCGCGACCCGGACGGCGAGCAGCGCCTGAAGCAGATTCGCACGTTCCAGATGGGCACCACGCCGATCGTTGAAATCACTGCCGAAGAGCGTCGCAAAGGCTTCGTGGCCCTTGATGCCTCCGGCAAGCTCGGCGTGTTCCACAGCACCGCGCACCGCACCTTGCTGGTCGATCAAGTGGTCGACGGCCAAGGCATCTTCGGTCTGTCGCCAAGGGCCAACCGGGTGATCGTCGAAGCAGGCGGCAAGATTCAACCGCTGCTGCTCGACAATTCGCACCCGGAAGTGTCCTGGAGCGCGTTGTGGAGCAAGGTCTGGTACGAAAACTACGACGAGCCTAAATACGTCTGGCAATCGACCGCCGCGAACACCGACTTCGAACCCAAGATGAGCCTCGCGCCACTGACCTTCGGTACGCTCAAGGCCGCTTTCTACGCCATGCTGCTGGCCGCGCCACTGGCCGTTGCCGCGGCGATCTACACCGCATACTTCATGGCCCCGAGCCTGCGCCGCAAGGTCAAGCCGGTGATCGAGCTGATGGAAGCGATGCCGACGGTGATCCTCGGTTTCTTCGCCGGCCTGTTCCTCGCGCCGTATGTCGAAGGGCATTTGCCCGGCATCTTCAGCCTGCTGATGCTGTTGCCGATTGGCATTCTGGTGGCCGGTTTTGCCTTCAGCCGCCTGCCTGAATCGATCCGCCTGAAAGTGCCGGACGGTTGGGAAAGCGCGATCCTGATCCCGGTGATCCTGTTCGTGGGCTGGCTCTCGCTGTACATGAGTCCGTACCTGGAAACCTGGTTCTTCGGCGGCGACATGCGCATGTGGATCTCCCACGACCTGGGCATCACCTACGACCAGCGGAACGCACTGGTGGTCGGCCTGGCGATGGGTTTCGCGGTCATCCCGAACATCTACTCCATCGCCGAAGACGCCGTGTTCAGCGTGCCTCGCGGCCTGACCCTCGGTTCGCTGGCCCTCGGCGCCACGCCGTGGCAGACCATGACCCGCGTGGTGATCCTCACCGCCAGCCCCGGTATCTTCTCGGCGCTGATGATCGGCATGGGCCGCGCGGTCGGCGAAACCATGATCGTGCTGATGGCCACCGGCAACACGCCGGTCATGGAAATGAACCTGTTCGAAGGCCTGCGCACCCTGGCCGCCAACGTCGCGGTGGAAATGCCGGAGTCTGAAGTCGGCGGCAGCCACTACCGCGTGCTGTTCCTCTCGGCGCTGGTGCTGCTGTTGTTCACCTTCGTCATGAACACCCTCGCAGAACTGATTCGTCAGCGTCTGCGCAAGAAATACTCGTCGCTTTAAGAAAGGTAGAAGTCTGTGAAACAGAACTCCCTGAATGGATGGTTCAAGAGCGGCGCCCCCGGCGTCTGGATCAGCGGTGGCGCGGTGTCCATCGCGGTCATCATGACCATTGGCTTGTTGGCGGTGATTGCCGTGCGCGGCCTGGGTCACTTTTGGCCGTCGGATTTGATTCACGCCAGCTACGACGTGCCGGGCCAGGCCAATCACCTGGTCATCGGCGAAGTGGTGCAGAAAGAAGAAGTCCCGCGCGAGCGTCTGAAAAGCGCTGGCCTGCCGGTGCCCGATCAGGGCCCGGAATTCATGACCCGCGAGCTGATCAAGGTCGGCAACCGTGACTTGAACGGCAACGACTTCACCTGGGTCGTTGGCGAGTGGCTGACGAATCAGAAGACCCCGCCCGAGCTGATGGCCATCGAGCGTCGCGAGTGGGGCAACTTCTACGGCTACCTGGTCAACGTCAAACAGGACGGCAAAGTCATCGCCGAGGGCGAAGCGGCCTGGCCCGAGTTGCAGGCACGCATCGACCGCGTGAGCAAGCTCGCGGCGCAACTGAAGTCGCTGGAAAAGACTGACATCGGCGCGATCAACGCCGGTCTGGAGCGCATCCGCCTGCACGGCCGCAAACTGGAACTGGCCGGCAAACTCGACGCCACCGCGCAAGCGGACATGGACGCCGAGCGCGCCGAACTCAACGCCCGTTACCAGGACATCGAAGCGCGCCTCAACGACCTGCACACCCAGTTCAACCGCGACAGCCTGACGGCCCGCGATGCGAACGGCAAAGAGGTCGAAATCGGCATCGGCAAAGTGGTGCACGCCTACCAGCCGAACGCCATGGGCACGATGACCAAGATCGGCTTCTACTTCAGCAAGGTCTGGGAATTCCTTAGCGACGACCCGCGTGAAGCGAACACCGAAGGCGGGATCTTCCCGGCGATTTTCGGCACGGTGATGATGACGCTGATCATGGCGATGATCGTGACGCCGTTCGGCGTACTGGCTGCGGTGTACCTGCGTGAGTACGCCAAGCAGAACACGCTGACCCGCATCATCCGTATCGCGGTGAACAACCTGGCGGGTGTTCCGGCGATTGTCTACGGCGTGTTCGGTCTGGGCTTCTTCGTCTATGTCCTGGGCGGTTCGGTGGACCGGTTGTTCTTCCCCGAAGCCTTGCCGGCGCCGACGTTTGGTACGCCGGGCCTGCTCTGGGCCTCACTGACCCTGGCGCTGCTGGCGGTGCCGGTGGTGATCGTGGCGACTGAAGAAGGTCTGGCGCGAATTCCTCGCACCGTTCGCGAAGGCTCGCTGGCTCTCGGCGCGACCAAGGCTGAAACCTTGTGGAAGATCGTGCTGCCGATGGCCAGCCCGGCCATGATGACCGGCATGATCCTCGCCGTGGCCCGCGCCGCCGGTGAAGTGGCGCCGCTGATGCTGGTGGGCGTGGTGAAACTGGCGCCGTCGCTGCCACTGGACGGCAACTACCCGTACCTGCACCTCGACCAGAAGATCATGCACTTGGGCTTCCACATTTATGACGTCGGCTTCCAGAGCCCGAACGTCGAAGCCGCGCGGCCACTGGTGTACGCCACGGCGCTGCTGCTGGTGCTGGTGATTGCGACATTGAACCTGTCGGCCGTTTACATCCGAAATCACCTGCGCGAGAAATACAAAGCGCTGGATAGTTAACACAAACCCTGTGGGAGCTGGCTTGCCAGCGATGCAGGCGACTCGGTCTGCCAGTAACACCGCGGTGATGTCATCGCTGGCAAGCCAGCTCCCACAGGAATCGCGACAGACACAGAATTTGAGTAACCCGCTGGCGTTGTCCGGCGGTTCAACGAACCGATTTTGTTAGCACAGGGAGCCTCCCATGCAGCACGAAACACATACCCACGGCATCAACATGTCGGCCCTGGGCCGCGACAAGCAGGGCCTGAACCTCGACAAGGAAACCGTGGCCATCGAAGTACCGGGCCTGAGCCTGTTCTACGGCGACAAACAAGCGCTGTACGACGTCAGCATGAACATCCCGAAACAGCGCGTGACCGCGTTCATCGGCCCGTCCGGCTGCGGCAAGTCCACGCTGCTGCGTACGTTCAACCGCATGAACGACCTGGTGGACGGTTGCCGCGTCGAAGGCGCGATCAACCTCTACGGCAACAACATCTACCGCAAGGGCGAAGACGTGGCCGAGCTGCGTCGCCGGGTCGGCATGGTGTTCCAGAAGCCGAACCCGTTCCCGAAAACCATCTATGAAAACGTGGTCTACGGCCTGCGCATTCAAGGCATCAACAAGAAGCGCATCCTCGACGAAGCCGTCGAGTGGGCGTTGAAAGGCGCGGCGCTGTGGGATGAGGTCAAGGACCGTCTGCACGAGTCGGCGCTGGGCTTGTCCGGTGGTCAGCAGCAACGTCTGGTGATCGCGCGCACCATCGCCGTGGAACCGGAAGTGCTGCTGCTCGACGAACCGTGCTCGGCACTCGACCCGATCTCGACGCTGAAAGTCGAAGAGCTGATCTACGAACTGAAATCCAAGTTCACCATCGTCATCGTCACCCACAACATGCAACAGGCCGCGCGGGTCTCGGATTACACGGCGTTCATGTACATGGGCAAACTGGTGGAGTTCGGCGACACCGACACCCTGTTCACCAATCCGGCGAAGAAACAGACCGAAGACTACATCACCGGTCGTTACGGCTAGGACGTTGTGGTTGTTCACTGAATTGATGCTGCGGTCGACCGCACCTTACCGGACGCTCCAAGGACGCCAACATGATTAGTAAAGAAGGCCTCACCCACCACATTTCCGCGCAGTTCAACGCCGAGCTGGAGGAAGTGCGCAGCCACCTCCTGGCCATGGGCGGGCTGGTGGAAAAACAGGTCAACGACGCAGTGACCGCGCTGATCGAGGCCGACTCCGGCCTGGCTCAGCAGGTGCGCGAGATCGACGACCAGATCAACCAGATGGAACGCAACATCGACGAAGAATGCCTGCGCATTCTCGCCCGTCGCCAGCCGGCGGCGTCTGATTTGCGGCTGATCATCAGCATTTCCAAGTCGGTGATCGACCTCGAACGCATCGGCGACGAAGCGACCAAGATCGCCCGTCGCGCCATTCAGTTGTGCGAAGAAGGCGAAGCGCCGCGCGGTTACGTCGAGGTTCGCCACATTGGTGACCAGGTGCGCAACATGGTCCGCGATGCACTGGACGCGTTTGCCCGTTTCGACGCCGACCTGGCGTTGTCGGTGGCGCAATACGACAAGATCATCGACCGCGAATACAAGACCGCGCTGCGCGAACTGGCGACCTACATGATGGAAGACCCGCGCTCTATCTCGCGGGTGTTGAGCATTATCTGGGTGCTGCGTTCGCTGGAACGGATCGGCGACCACGCGCGCAATATCTCGGAACTGGTGATTTACCTGGTGCGCGGCACCGACGTGCGTCACATGGGCCTCAAGCGCATGAAAGAAGAAGTTGAAGGGACAAGTGGCGAAACCGCTAATGTTCCGGGCGAAGCTGACGATAAGTAAGACTGCCCAAGAAAAACGCCCGGTCCTTTGGCCGGGCGTTTTTGTGTGTGGTTAGCAGCACCCGCGAACGAAAAGTCCCGGCGTGACTGAAGGTTTTTGGCAATGTGCCATCAGCAAAACGGTATGCTTGCCGGGATTTTTTCGAGGGGTGATGGATGAGCAAGATCAGTGTGTTGGTGGTGGACGATGCGGCGTTCATTCGTGACCTGGTAAAAAAGGCCCTGCGTAACTACTTCCCGGGCATCCGCACGGAAGATGCCATCAACGGCAGGAAGGCTCAGGCCATGCTGGCCAAGGAAGCGTTCGACCTGGTCCTGTGCGACTGGGAAATGCCGGAAATGTCCGGCCTGGAACTGCTGACCTGGTGCCGCGAGCAGGACAACCTCAAGACCATGCCCTTCGTGATGGTGACCAGCCGTGGCGACAAAGAGAACGTGGTGCAGGCGATTCAGGCCGGCGTTTCCGGCTACGTCAGCAAGCCGTTCACCAACGAACAACTGCTGACCAAGGTCAAGCAGGCGCTGAACAAGGTCGGCAAACTCGACGCCCTGATGGGCAGTGCGCCGTCCAAAATGAACTCGGCGTTCGGCAACGATTCCGTGAGCGCATTGACCGGCGGCAAGCCTGCCGTGGTCGCTGCCCCGGCTGCCGCCCCTTCGCGCGGTTTGCTCAACAGCCCGCCGGTCAAGGCTGCCGCCGCAGCGCCAGCCAGCGGTCGTGGCCAGGGCCAGTTGCGTTTGCCCAGCGGTATCCAGCAATGCGTGATCAAAGCCTTGAGCATCAAGGAAGCGCTGCTGGTGATCAAACGCACCGACACCCTGCCGCAAATTCTCGACAGCGCCGTGCTCGACCTGGAGCAGGGCGAAAGCGCTGAAGTCGCACGCCTCAACGGCTACCTGCACGCCGTCATCGCTCACGAACCCAAGCCCGACAGCGAGTGGCTGCAACTGACCTTCCGCTTTGTCGATCAAGACGCGCAGAAGCTCGACTACCTCTCCCGCCTGATCGCCCGCGGCACCGCGCAGAAACACTTCATACCTGGCGCGTGATCTTCGTCGCCTGAAAGTCCGCTATCGCGAGCAAGCTCGCTCCCACAGGTCCAGCGAAAATCCTGTGGGAGCGGGCTCGCTCGCGAAGGGGGCCTCACATTCACCGCACATCTGTGTATCAAACCCTTTTGAAACATCTGCCGACTACCCGGGTCCATTGCAGCTGCTAGGCTCCTTCCCAGGCCTTCCTCGACAGACTTTTTGCCCATGCTCGCGCGCCTGCTGTTTTTCTGTGGTCTTTTCCTGGCCTCCACCTCGACTGTGGCCATGACGATCTACAAGTCCAAAGACGCCAATGGCGTGGTTTCCTACAGTGACCGCCCCACGAAAGGCTCGCAGGTGTTCGTTTTTCGCGACCGCATGGACGAACACCTCGAGCGGCAGGTGTACCTCGATATCAAGAAGCAGAAGGGGGCGGACAGTGTGTTCGTGCGTAACGACCTGTACGCGCCGGTCGAGATCGAATTGAGTTTTGCCGGGCTGAAGAACGTCAATGGCGCGCCGAGCCGCCCGATCCGGCGGGTGATGCCGGCGCGCAGCAACATTCGCCTGGCGCTGCTGACGCCGATTAGCGGTGGAAAGCCGCTGGTGTATACCCCGAGGTTTCAATACTCACTGGGCGACCCTTCAGGCGCGGCTCAGAGCTATCGCTACCCGGTGCCCTGGCGCGGTGGGCCGTTTCGCCTGAGTCAGGGCGCCAATGGCCAATACAGTCACTTCGGACCGAAGAACCGCTACGCGCTGGACATCGCCATGCCGGAAGGCACGCCGATCATTGCGGCACGCGGCGGGGTGGTGGTGAAGACCGAGAACGCCCAGACCGGGCGCGGCACCGATCCGTCGGGCAACTTTGTGCGGGTGTTGCATGATGACGGGACCATGGGCGTGTATTTGCACCTCAAGCAAGGCTCGGTTTGCGTGCGCGAGGGACAGCGGGTGGCGGTGGGCAGCGCACTGGCGCTGTCTGGCAACACCGGCAACAGCAGCGGGCCGCACCTGCATTTTGTGGTGCAGCGCAATACGGGGTTGGGGCTGGTGTCGATTCCGTACCAGTTCAACCAGCCGGTCGGCGCGCTGCCCAACTTTGCGCTGGGCAAACAGTAAGCGCGATGAACATCAACTTTGGTGAGAGGGCTGCTGTGGCGAGGGGGCTAGCTGTGGCAAAGGGGCTAGCTGAGACAAGGGAGCTTGCTGTGGCAAGGAGACTTGCTGTGGCAGGGGAGCTTGCTGTGGTGAGGAGACTTGCTGTGGCAGGGGAGCTTGCTGTGGCAAAGTGGGGCTTGCTGTGGTGAGGGGGCTTGCTGTGGCAAAGGAGGCTTGCTGTGGTGAGGGGGGCTTGCTGTGGCAAAGGAGGCTTGCTGTGGTGAGGGGGCTTGCCCCCGTTGGGCGGCGAAGCCGCCCCCTGAACCTGCGATCGAGTAGATCCGGCAGACCGAATTCGGGCTGGGGGACGGCTTCGCCGTCCAACGGGGGCAAGCCCCCTCGCCACGGCAACCCCCCTTTGCCACAGGAAGCTGCCCTCACAGGAAGCTCCCTTGCCACAGCAAGTCTCCTTGCCATAGCAAGCTCACTTACCACAGCAAGCTCCTGAGCCACAAAGGCTCCAGCGACGATTAATCCAGCATCAACACCTTGGCCAATATGATTTTCGGCCCTTTCATTTTCTTGATGATGATCCGCAAGCCTTCGACTTCCAGCACTTCTTCCTCTTCCGGCACCCGTTTCAGGGTTTCGTAGATCAGCCCGGCGAGGGTTTCGGCTTCGACGTGGTCCAGGTCGATGCCCAGCAGGCGCTCGACCTTGAACAGCGGCGTATCACCGCGCACCAGCAGCTTGCCCGGCTGATACGCGAGGATCCCGCGTTCGGCCTTGCGGTGTTCGTCCTGAATGTCGCCGACCAGCACTTCCAGCACGTCTTCCATGGTCAGGTAACCGATGATGTTGCCATCGGCCTCTTCGACCAGCGCGAAGTGCGAGCCGCCCTTGCGGAATTGTTCCAGCAACTGCG
Organism: Pseudomonas sp. NPDC086278; assembly: GCF_050280905.1. Classification (NCBI taxonomy): domain Bacteria; kingdom Pseudomonadati; phylum Pseudomonadota; class Gammaproteobacteria; order Pseudomonadales; family Pseudomonadaceae; genus Pseudomonas; species Pseudomonas sp. NPDC086278. The sequence continues at coordinate 30,052 of NZ_JBNNWE010000055.1, read as the reverse complement.
ACAGCGGCATGTGCCGCGAGATGCGCTCCAGCGGACGGGTCAGTTCAGCCAGGTTGAACGACTCGGGGATATGGTCCAGGGCCGCCAGTTCCAGCAGCAGATCCTTGATGTGCAGCAGGCCGACGAATTCCTGTCGATCGCTGTCGTACACCGGGTAACGGCTGAATTTATGACGACGGAACAGGGCGAGGATTTCCTTCAGCGGCGCGTTGAACTCCAGCGTCACCAGGTCTTCCCGGGAGTTGGCCCAGTCGACCACTTCCAGCTCGCCCATTTCCACGGCGGACGCCAACACACGCATGCCTTGGTCGCTCGGGTCCTGGCCACGGCTGGAGTGCAGGATCAGTTTCAGTTCTTCACGGCTGTAATGGTGTTCGTGATGCGGGCCGGGTTCGCCCTGGCCGGCGATCCGCAGGATCGCGTTGGCGCTGGCGTTCAGCAGGTAGATCGCCGGGTACATCGCCCAGTAGAACAAGTACAGCGGCACGGCAGTCCAGAGCGACAGCAGCTCGGGTTTGCGGATGGCCCAGGATTTCGGGGCCAGCTCGCCGACCACGATGTGCAGGTACGAGATGACGAAGAACGCGGCGAAGAACGACACGCCTTTGATCACTTCGGCCGACTGCACGCCGACGGCTTCAAGCATCGGCTCAAGAATGTGCGCGAACGCCGGCTCACCGACCCAGCCGAGGCCGAGGGAGGCGAGGGTGATACCCAACTGGCACGCCGAGAGGTACGCATCGAGCTGACTGTGAACCGTGCGCAGGATGTGCCCGCGCCAGCCGTTTTTATCAGCGATGGCCTCGACCCGGGTCGAGCGCAGTTTGACCATGGCAAATTCGGCCGCAACGAAAAATCCGTTGAGCAACACCAGGATCAGAGCAAAAAGAATCATGCCGAAATCGGCAAAGAGTGTTGCGAGGGTCAAGCCAGGGGAAGGGTCCATGATGGAGTTTTGCGGGTTCCGTGTATTCGAAATGGGGGGCAATGCAGTGCCTGAAGGGCAGGCACAAGTCAGCCAATGTAGCGGCTGACTTGGCGATTGCCTAGTGGCGCGTGCTGGCCGGTATCAGTCGATGGCGCCGATGACGGGGGATTTGCTCACCTGGGCCGGGGCGAAATGGCAGGTAAACGTGCTGCCGTGGCCCGGTACGCTGCTGATTTCCATCCGTGCGCGGTGGCGCAGCAGCACGTGTTTGACAATCGCCAGGCCCAGGCCCGTGCCACCGGTGTTGGAGTTGCGGCTGGAATCGACGCGGTAGAAACGTTCGGTCAGGCGCGGCAAGTGTTTGCTGTCGATGCCGATCCCCGAATCCTGCACGCTCAAATGCGCGCCTTGGTCATCGGCCCACCAGCGAATTCGGATATTGCCTTCGGCCGGGGTGTATTTCACCGCGTTGAACACCAGGTTGGAGAACGCGCTGCGCAATTCGGCTTCGCTGCCCTTGAGCAAAATCGTCGGATCGGCTTCCAGGGTGATGCGCTGGTTTTTCTGGGCCGACAGCTGCTGCGCATCGCTTTTGATCGACCCCAGCAAGCCATCGATTACCACTGGCTGGTTGTCCGACGGGTAATCGGTGGCTTCCAGTTTGGCCAGCAGCAACAAGTCGTTGAGCAAGGTTTGCATGCGCCCGCCCTGCTGCTGCATTTGCTGCAGGGCGCGGGTCCAGCGCGGGTTCACGTCTTCGACGTTGTCGAGCAGGGTCTCCAGGTAGCCGCAGATCACCGTCAGCGGTGTGCGCAGTTCGTGGGAGACGTTGGCGATGAAGTCCTTGCGCATCTGTTCCAGCTGATGGATACGCGTGACGTCGCGCACCAGCATCAAGTGTTCGTTGTTGCCGTAGCGCGTGATGTACAGCTGGATGCGGACGCGGTCGTTGATCGGCGAAGGGATTTCCAGCGGTTCGGCGTAACTGTCCTGCTCGAAGTATTCCTTGAAGCGCGGATGGCGCACCAGGTTGGTCACCGGTTGCCCGCTGTCCTGAGGCGTCTTGAGGCCCAGCAAGGTTTCGGCGGCGCGGTTCCACCATTCCAGGTTGCCGTCGCTGTCGAGCATGATCACGGCGTCTTTGAGCGCCGCAGTGGATTCCTGAACCCGGTCGATCACCGCTTGCAAGCGCCCGCGTACACGCTGATCGCGGCGTTGCAGGTGGTAGATGCTGTCGAACACTTCGCCCCACAGGCCATAACCGTCGGGCGGTGCTTCATCGGGTTGGTGCAGGCGCAGCCATTCGTGCAGACGCAGCAGTTGCTTGAGGGTCCACGCCAGATAAAAGCCCAGGCCCGCGGCGAGGCTCCAGCCGTAGTAACCGGTGATCAGGCCGACCAGTAAACAACCGGTCACCAGCAACAGCATGTGGCGGATCAGGGTGCCATGCCAGTTTTGGTTCAATTGAACACGCGTCCTTGTCAGCTTGTCGGGCGGGAAAGGGCCGGGTCAGGCTTTTGTCGAAAAACGGTAACCGGTGCCGCGCACGGTTTGTACCAGATTTTCGTAGGTCTCACCGAGGGCTTTGCGCAGACGGCGGATGTGCACGTCGACGGTGCGCTCCTCGACATACACATTGCCGCCCCAGACCTGGTCCAGCAGTTGGCCTCGGGTGTAGGCGCGTTCCTGGTGGGTCATGAAAAATTGCAGCAAGCGGTATTCGGTCGGGCCCATCTCGGCGGGTTTGCCGTCGATGGTCACGCGGTGGCTGATCGGGTCCAGAAGCAGGCCACCGATCTCGATCGGCGCCTCGCCGTCGGTAGGGCCGGCGCGGCGCAGCACGGCTTTGAGACGTGCGACCAGCTCACGAGGGGAAAAGGGTTTGGTGATGTAATCGTCGGCGCCGACTTCCAGGCCCTGGATCTTGTTGTCCTCTTCGCCCTTGGCGGTGAGCATGATGATCGGGATGTCCCCGGTCAGCTCGTCGCGCTTGAGGCGCCGGGCCAGTTCGATACCCGAGGTGCCGGGCAGCATCCAGTCCAGCAGGATCAGGTCCGGTTTGCGGTCGACGATGATGGCATGGGCCTGCTGCGAGTTCTCCGCCTCCAGGCAGTCATAGCCGGCCATTTCCAACGCCACGGCGATCATTTCGCGAATGGGCGCTTCGTCGTCGACGATCAGAATGCTCCTGCCAACCATGCCTTAATCCTCTTGTCATTTAACTGTCTTGCGCCGCATTAGATAACGGAATTATTGCAGTCGTGTGACAGCAATTTAGCAGCCCGGCGATTGTCGTGATCGTGAACTAAGCTCTAAGTCCGAATCCTGACAACCACAAAAGAAGGTTTCCATGACTCAATACACGCAATCCTTTAAAGCTCTGATGTTGGCCGCTGCCCTGGCGTTACCGGCAATGGCGTTCGCCGCAGACCCGGCAATGATGAAAGACGGGATGATGGTCGACCACAAAGGCATGACCGTTTATACGTTCGACAAGGACGCTGGCGGCAAGTCGATGTGCAACGCTGATTGCGCCAAAAACTGGCCGCCGATGATGGCCCCGGCGGGTGCCAAGGCCGATGGCAAATGGAGCGTCATCAAGCGTGACGACGGCACGATGCAATATGCCTACGACGGCAAACCGCTGTACACCTTCGTGAAGGACGAAAAACCTGGAGAAATGAAAGGCGAAGGCATGAAAGATATGTGGCACACGGTGAAGCATTGATCCCTGTTTGATCGTCCCTGTGGGAGCGGGCTTGCTCGCGAAGGCGGTATCAGCGTCGACATCACTGTTGGCTGACATCCCGCTTTCGCGAGCAAGCCCGCTCCCACATTCGTTCTGGATACCCGCCAAGGCGGCATCCGTCTCAACGCAACGCGTAATCCAGCACAATCCCGACAAAAATCGCCAACCCGGCCCAGTGGTTGTGCAAGAACGCCTTGAAGCAACGCATCCGGTCCTTGCCCCGCGTGTACCAGAACTCCCAGGCAAAACAGCCCGCCGCCGCCAGCAGTCCCAGGTGGAACCAGCCGCCCAGCTCGAATTTCGACCCGGCCAGCAGCAGGCAGCCCAGTGCCAACGCTTGCAGCGTCAGGATGATCACCCGGTCCGCCTCGCCAAACAGAATCGCCGTGGATTTCACGCCGATCTTCAAATCGTCATCGCGGTCCGTCATCGCGTAATAGGTGTCGTAGCCCACCGTCCACAACAGGTTGGCGATCCACAGCAGCCACGCGGCAGCCGGCAGCTCACCGGTTTCGGCGGTGAACGCCATCGGCATCCCCCAGGAAAACGCCGCGCCCAGCACCACTTGCGGGTAATAGGTGTAGCGCTTCATGAACGGGTAGCTGAAGGCCAAGGCCAACCCGCCGAACGACAGCCAGACCGTCGCCGCGTTGGTGCACAGCACCAGCAGGAAGCTAACGCCCATCAGCAGCGCGAAGAACACCAAGGCTTCTTTGGAGCTGATCTTGCCGCTGACCAGCGGCCGTTGTTCGGTGCGCTTCACGTGGCCGTCGACTTTGCGGTCCGCCCAGTCGTTGATCACGCAACCGCCCGCACGGGTCAACACCACGCCCAGCACAAAAATCAGCACATTGGCCAATGACGGCGAGCCTTTGCCGGCAACCCACAATGCCCACAGCGTCGGCCACAGCAGCAGGTAAATGCCGATCGGTTTGTCCATGCGCGTCAGTTGAATGAAATCCCAGGCCCGAGGGTTCACGCGGTTCAAGGACTTGAGCAGGCTCTGGTACATCAGCAGTTCTCCGGATGGGCGCGGGCGGCGTTCCATAAGGTCGGCAGGAAAATCTCGGCCACCAGCACGCTCAGGGCGCCACGGTCGAAACGCGAGCGACGGCCCCACAGCCGGGGGGCGCGGGATTCCAGCGGCAGCCATTGTTCAGGATAGTGACAAACCTCGATGGCCTGGCGCTGGAACGCCTGATCGCAAAACAGCAATTCGCCCAACGAGCGGCTGCCCAACTCGTCCATGTGCAAGCCGTCGCCCTGCAACGCCTGGCGCGACGCCACGCTGCGCGCAAACACCCAGGCTTCGCCGTGACCGCGCAAATACACCTCGCGCACCCAGCCTTCGCTGCCTTCGGCCAAATCCAGCGCGGCGCATTCGTCGGCGCGCAGCGCTTGCCAGCCTTCAAACAGCGGCGTGACGCTGAAGCCGTCATTCGACAAGCGGATCAAACGCCGGGTCAGGGAGCCTTCGTCGAACAGCCAGTCGAGGGTAGACGTGTCGGGGAGGGGCGTCAGTTGGCGTTGAGGGAGCCAAAGCGGGGGCACGGCGGGGGATTTTGAGTGCGGCACAGTGAGTCATTATTGGCAGCAAATGAGGCGGCGAGCTTACCATGTCAGCCGGCGACTTTGATTGATCCGGGCCGCCGTTGCGCCGAACACGCTTGCATCTGCCGGGCCCGATCAGTACAAAACGCCCCTGAGCCGAACGGCAACGCTCCATCCATCGACTGTTCGCGCCGACAATCTGCCTGAATCCTGAGGAAGTACCTGAATGAAAAAGTGGCAATGTGTGGTCTGCGGCCTGATCTATGACGAAGCCGAGGGCTGGCCGGACGACGGCATTGTGCCGGGCACCCTGTGGCAGGACGTGCCGGAAGACTGGCTGTGCCCGGACTGCGGCGTCGGCAAAATGGATTTCGAAATGATCGAAATCAACTAAGACAACCTAAAGGAGTAAGGAATGAACGCACCTGTCGTGATCGTCGGCACCGGGCTGGCTGGCTACAACCTGGCCCGGGAATTTCGCAAGCTCGATGGCGAAACCCCGCTGCTGCTGATTACCGCCGATGACGGGCGCTCCTACTCCAAGCCGATGCTCTCCACCGGTTTCGGTAAAAACAAAGACGCCGACGGCCTGAGCATGGCCGAACCCGGTGCGATGGCCGAACAACTGAAGGCCGAAGTGCGCACCCACACGCGCATCAGCGGCATCGACCCGGGCCACAAGCGCTTGTGGATCGGTGAGGAATCGGTGATTTACCGCGACCTGATCCTGGCCTGGGGCGCGGAAACCGTGCGTGTGCCAATCGAAGGCGACGCGGCCGACGCGGTGTTTCCGATCAACGATCTGGAAGACTACGCACGCTTCCGGGCCGCAGCCGCGGGCAAGCGCAGAGTATTGCTGCTCGGTGCCGGCCTGATCGGCTGCGAGTTTGCCAACGACCTGATGCTGGGCGGTTACCAGGTGCAACTGGTGGCGCCGTGCGAACAAGTCATGCCGACGCTGTTGCACCCGGCGGCGGCCGCTGCCGTTCAGGCCGGGCTGGAAAGCCTCGGCGCGCGCTTTCACCTCGGCCCGGTGCTCAACCGCTTGCTGCGTGTGGCTGACGGGCTGGAAGCGCACCTGTCCGACGGTCAGGTCATCCCGTGCGACGTGGTGGTCTCGGCCATCGGCCTGCGCCCGCGCATCGACCTGGCTGCGGCGGCCGGCGTACAGGTCAATCGTGGCGTGATGGTCGACCGTCACCTGAAAACCTCTCACGCCAACATCTACGCGCTGGGCGACTGTGCCGAAGTCGACGGGCTGAATCTTTTGTACGTCATGCCCCTCATGAGCTGTGCGAGAGCGCTCGCGCAAACCCTCGCCGGCAACCCGACCGCCGTCAGTTATGGCCCGATGCCGATCACGGTTAAAACCCCGGTCTGCCCGCTGGTGGTTTCACCGCCACCACGGGGCACGGAAGGGGTCTGGACCGTTGAAGGGCAGGGCGCCGACGTCAAGGCGCTGTGCCGCGACGCCAGCGGGAAACTGCTGGGTTACGCCCTGACCGGCGCGGCGGTGATGGAAAAACTGGCCCTCAACAAAGAGCTTCCGGCGCTGCTGGCATAAATACCGGTCGTTCTGTCGGATTCACCCCTGTTTTGCCCCCACAAAGGTTGCGCCGAGACTGGCGCGGCTCTCGCGTGCGTGCCATTCTCACTCCCGTCTGCCGCAGAGTAGAGCACCTGCGGCGCTTTGGGCGCTGTTCCAATGAGAACAGCACGGACATAACAACAAAAAACCGTCAAAGGGGCTTCACTAATGCGTAAACCAGATCTCGCCGCTGCAATCGCTGAAAAAGCAGACCTCACCAAAGAGCAGGCCAACCGCGTTCTCAACGCCGTTCTCGAAGAAATTACCGGCGCCCTGCACCGCAAAGACAGCGTCACGCTGGTGGGCTTCGGTACCTTCCTGCAACGCCATCGCGGTGCCCGCACCGGCAAAAACCCGCAAACCGGTGAGCCCGTCAAAATCAAGGCCAGCAACACTGTTGCGTTCAAGCCAGGTAAATCGTTGAAAGATAGCGTTAATCCTTAATTGCGGCGAACTCCCTGAACCACGGGGAGAACCGTATAAAAAATGGGCACGCCGATTGATCGGGTGCCCATTTTTTGTGGCTGGTCGAAATGTGCCGAGTGGCTATTTAGCCGGTCACCGGGGTACGCCAGTCATCGGAGCCGGAAGTACCGGATATTTCGTGGGTCCAGGTGATTTTGCGGTAGGTGAATTGCACTTCTTCCAGGTGCGTGAAGTGCGAGTTCGACGGGTCCTGGCAGTTGTGCATGGTGTTGTTGATGGCAACGATGATCGCGTCTTCCAGTTTGGTGGTGTAGTAGTGCTCCTGGGTGCCTTGGGCCGACGTGCGAAACCACTGGACAACGATTTCGCTCATGCGCTCGCCAGAGGTCAACGCCGCTTGCAGCAGCGGCGAAGCCTTGTCGTAGACCTTGGTAACCACCACGGGTTTGTGAATGCGCTGGCCGGTGGGCTGACCGGATTGCGGGTCCCGCGGGATGATCACGTCATGGCTGAATGCCTGAACCATGACCTGATCTTCATGACCCTCCTGGTAGGTGTTGCCCACCGAGTCGGCGGTGAAGGCGCCGGCAGTGATCAGTCCTTGTTTTTCGCCGATGACGGACATGTACGCTGGTGTTGCCATGGGTTTGCTCCTTGCAGAAGTTAAGTGCCGGAATGGCACTGTTACTTGGGGGTGAAGCCGTGACTTTTGTTACCAGGAACCGTAGGGGATGCCGAACTTGTCGATGTAGGCTTTCGATTCTTCTAAAAGCGGCCGATGTTTTCCATTGGACCTGCCCCCGTAGGGGCCTTCGGGATTGATCGTGCCTTGGACTCGGGTGGCTTCGATCGCCGTCAGACAGGGTCCTTCTACCCAGACTTTGGCGATGCCTCCTGGCGCCAGGCCTACGACTAGCAATTCTCGATAGTCCGTTATGACCTTACCGTCAAATGCGCAAAACACTTCTTCGCGCTTGCGCATTAGCTGTCTGACTGATTCGGTAATCTCGATGTAGGCTTCATAGGTTTGTGGTTCGGCCATGGATTGCCAGCGTACGTACACCAGTCGGGGTAGATCAGCTCCCGTTACATACCGACCCTTTCCTCCTGGATTTTCGTGCCATCCCGCTGGCTTGCCTCTGAACTCAGACGGCACGCCTTTGCTCATCGCGCGTGGATACCCCATAGCCGGTATGCCGCCGCCCGCGCCGCGGAACACCCGCCCATTGATATCAACGACATCCGCGGTTTCGATCCAGACCTCCATATAGTCGGGCGCAAAAAAATCAAGGCTCCACGCGTCATAAGGGAGTGATTTGCTTTTGACAGAGGCACATCCTCCCAACAACCCGAATAGCAGCAGCGCAAAGCCGGTCTTAAGGGGGGATGAGCGCTTACGCATTGGGATGCACCACGCGTTTATAGTTTTCGGCAGGTCGATTGATAAACACGATGTTCAGATCGCTGTTGTTCCAGCCCTTGGCAGCATTCCAGTTGGCAGACAGATGGATGTAGCGCTGATAGAGCAACTCCTCCTCGATTACGCTCAAGCCCACAACACGAGTTTCGCCCAGCGCAAAGGCCATCAGTTTTTTCGCGATGTCATGGAGTTCGTCGGGTAAGACTAACTTTGGATCTTTATCGTTGATCAGGCGAAAAGGCACATCATTTCTTGCTGCCAGCTCGCGCATGATTCGCAGGTAAACCAACGCCAGATCGTTGCGCACAATCCTTTCGCTGCGGACCGCTGCATAGACATTTTTCGATTTGGATCTGTCGCCTTTTGCGCTGCTGGTCGTCTCCACCGCCCAGGTTTTCACGTCCAGTGCAAGCCCGTACAGATTGAGCTGATCCTGAAGCGGCCCCAGTTCTTGGTGAGCCCAGCGATAGGCGGTTGACGCTGCAGCCGGCACGTAAAGATCTTCGTCGCGGCTACAGCGCGGCTTGCTAAGCAGAACGCGTTCAATGACGTTCGGCAGATACCCACCGCCCAGGTCAGAGTGAACGCCGGGCAGCACGATATCGGCAGAGCCGGCGCTGTTGAGCGAGAAGTTGTGGCGTCGCTCGTCTCGTGCCACCAGGTGCACGATTTTTTTTGCGATATCGGGCGTCAGACACAGATTGACGCCGGGGTTGTTGCCGTCGTGGACGCTAAGGTCGCCGTCGGCTATGCCTGCTACGGCGGCAGCGGTGTCGAAGATGCCGATGAAGTTGATGGAGACATCTGTATTCGCGCGCCAGTTGAATCCCTCAACAAAACCCGGAGCATCCTTCAGGGCCGACGCCAGAATACTTTGGCTACCCTTCATGACTTCATTCGCGAAGTGCCGAGCCGCGGCGGCGCCTCGACTGAAGCCAAAAATATCGAACTCTACTCGCTCAATTTCCCGTTCAAAGTTGATCAACTGAAACCGCCGAAGCTTTTTATTTATGAGTGAAGGACTTTGCTCAACTCTCGCCAGCACGCCATGGGCACCTACGCCGGTTGCCTGCGAAAAAGTTGAGTCCCCTTTACTACTGCTAGTACCGATGCCATCCAGATAAACGGGGATGTAGCCAACGGTTTCGTCAGCAGCCAATAACCGCTCACTATCATCGGCGTACAGGCCATAAAGCTTCGCCACATTACTCGTGTCATTCCCAAAACTGCTGTCCGGCATGTTCCCCTGACCGTCGTACCCATGCGCCTGACAAAACTGCTGAATATCCTCCGCCTCTTCCAGCAGATTCACATCCCGCGCATAACACCCGGCGACCATTTCACTGTTGGAGCGGTTATTTCCGGTGCCATCAAAAAACACGCCGATTCGTAACGTAATGCCTTCGTCTTCGACTTCCTCCTCTTCTTCCTCCAGCTCACTAGAGTCATTCGCTTCCGCCGGAGAAGGCTCGGGCGCGACGGATATCAACAAGCCCGCCGCTGCCCCCTGCAACAAGGTATGCGCCGGCGTACCCGGCACCGGAGCACCCCCGACACCAATCGCGCTGCTACTGAAAATACCGTCGGCGTTGAGCACGATGTGTTGATCGCCAACTTTGATAGAAAGGCTCTCACCGCCATCTATCACAAGGTGTGTACCCGCCTTGATGTGCACCTGCTGACCGGATTCGATAACCAGCGTTTCATCGGATCTTGTGTGGCTGTCGCCAGAGACATGCAGGAAGTTGTTGCCGCTCACCTGGATCTTTTGATCCGACGTTATGGTGAGGTGCTCTGCAGATCCCAGCACCGTAATACGGTCGCCCTTGACGGTGACTCGACTCTCATTGCCCACTTCCAGCCGGCTGTCATTTCCAACCTTCTGCTCCATATCCCGCTGAGCACGCAGGTGGAGCAGCTCATCGCCAGCGCGATCTTCCATCGACAGCTCGTTGTAGCCACCCGTGCTGGGGGAGCTGTGGCTGCGAAGCACTGTTTTGGTCTTGTTTTCAGGCAATGGATAAGGCGGCGGCGTGACCTTGTTGATCAGGCAACCGGTGATCAACGGATTATCGGGATTGCCTTCGAGGTAGGTGACGAGGACTTCCGTCCCGATACGCGGAATGATCACCGTGCCGAAGTTGTCGCCCGCCCAACTGGACGCTACCCGGAGCCAGCAACTGCTGTTTTCATAGTTGCGATCAGACCGGTCCCAGAAAAAACTGACTTTCACGCGACCGTATTCGTCGCAATAAATCTCTTCGCCGACAGGCCCGGTGACGCGAGCGGTCTGGCAACTCAGCGTGGATCTTGGTGCAGTCATCGGTGGCCGATAAAACACGTCCCACGGAATCGCACTGAAGCTGTTTCGGTAGCCTTGGGTAAAACCGTCCGCAGACTCAGTCGCGGCAGTGGCCGACTCTTCGAGCACCTGGGGGCTTTTCCCGGTGTGGGTAACACTCAGCAGTAGCCATAGATCGTTGTGCTTTTCTTGTGGGCATTTGGTCAGGCCGAAAAAATGGCCGCTGCGCAGCGCCGGCTGATCGCTTTTACCTTCCGCCAACTGGTAATCGACCCGGTGCCGTTCCAGTGCCTGCCGGGCAAGTTCTTTGCCGCGCTTCTCGCTCTCGAATAACAGCGGGTAGCTGTAGTCTTCGAGCTTGGGGTCGAACTCGGCAGTAAAGCGACTTTCCAGCAGCGCGTTCGGGCGTTTCAGGTCGTAGTGACGGCGGGTAACGACGCTGGGGCGGGTTTGAAAACCCATGGAAAACTGGCTGACGACCGGATGCTCGGCCACCATGCTCGAGTCTTGTTGATACGGGGTTTCGTCCAGTTTGGGGAAGTAGGTCTGGTCGTCAGTGAACACCAACAGATGTCCATCGCGGGAATGCTGGTGATGCCACGCTATACCGTCCTCGGCGCACAGGCGCTGGACGAACTCCAAATCGTTTTCCCGGTATTGAGTGCAGTATTCGCGCGGGGGATTTGCCTTGACGTGGAAGGTGAATGCATCGGCGTGAATGCCGTGCTCCTTGAGGACTTGAGCGATGATCTGCGGCACCGTCCGATTCTGAAAGATCCGCTGATCCTGGCTGAATTGCAGGTAATGCAGCGCCGGCACCAGGCTCACTCGGTAGCGGGTCAGGCGTTTGCCAGGATCACCTACAGACACCCCGTCGATGTGTCCGTGAATACCCTCGCCGTTAAGGCCGAATTTAAGAAATGCAGGTTGGAGAAGAAGACTCTCCAGTTCGATGTCGGGATCTTCACTGACCAGATCAACGTGAATTGAATACAAGGCACTGATCGTTTCGGTGCCTTCAAACGACAGCACCTTGAAATCATTGCGGACCGATGGGATCTCTAGCGTGAAATTGACAGCATCGACGGGTGCGAGCATGCGCTTGTCCTTTTGCTTGTTCGTCGCTCGTCCTTAAGCGCAGGGGGAGAAAATCGCGAAATCCAGACTGTATCCAGGATGGAAACGCTTCCAGGCCTGGCACCGTACCAAGGCAATAAAAGTGTTTATGTAGGACCGGGCCGAGAGTCCAGAAGGACATTTCTTGATTTCAGAATGTTGCGTAGCAATTGGATGCGAAGTTCATACAATTGCCCGATGAATTGCCAAATGTTGTGAATGAGCTGAATTAACAGTGCTGTCATTTCAATGGCACTTTATTAATTCTGTGTTGTCACGCTTCGTTCCGTTCACAGGTGCCGGCCATTTTTCGGACAGATCCTACATTCATTCCTTTTTAATGTTGGCATGCTGCACACCCCCGGAGAAAAGGTGCTGAGCACCTTTTGCTGAATGTTTCATCAGAGGCTCTGGATCAATGGTTCAAGGCCTTTCACAGGCCTGGGTAAATATTAAAGCGATATCAGGGAATCCCCTTACGCATGTAGGGAGATCACCTACAGGCAATAAACAACGCTTCGTCTTGTTGTTTAATCGGATGCTTGCTAGTGGCCATCATTGTGATTACGATGCGCCCACTTGAAAGAGCACGAACTCAATTGGATGAGATTTTTCGTAGCTCTTTGATACTGTCCCCGCCCCTGAAATCTTCATTGGGCGTATGACCGTAATCCTAAATAAAGGCCATGGATGTCCTACTCAAGCAAACTTTCTGCTCATTACCTCGATCTCGCAAAAGCCTCTGTTTCCAAAGAGAATTTTGCGGGCGAGGACGTTCGTTTTTCGAGCGAGTATGAGGCGCTGGAAAGCGAGCTGGCGAAAGCCTCGTCCATGCATGAAAGCGGTCAGATCGACTGGCTCAAAATCCGTGAAAACAGCGAAAACCTGCTGCGCACGCAGTCCAAGGATTTGCGCGTCGGCGCCTGGTTGACCTGGGCTTTGTACCAGCGCGAATCCTTCCAGGGGCTGCTGGCCGGCCTCGGTTTGCTGCACCACTTGTCGGAAAACCATTGGGCTGAAGTTCACCCCGCCAAGGCCCGTACCCGCTCCGCCGCGATCGGTTGGCTGGTGCCGCGTCTGGAGCAGGTGCTGACCGAAAAAATCGCGATCAAAGAACAATTGCCAATGTTCCGGCGCCTGGTCGAGCACCTTGAAGGTCTCGATGCCGCGTGCACCGAGCACCTGGGCGACGATGCGCCGTTGTTGCTGCCGATCTGCCGCCGCCTGAAAAGCATGGTGCAACGTGCCGCCGACAATGAACCCGAACCCGGCGTAGTCGGCGCCGCGGTAGCCCAGGTCAAGCAAGCCGCCACGCAATTGTTCACCCCCGGCGCACCGATCGATAACGAAAAAGAAGCCCACAAAGCCCTGCGCGCCCAGCAGGAAAGCGCGCGGCCTTTGTGTGCCTGGTGGCTCAAGCAGAAAGCCACCGATCTACGCGCCTTGCGCCTCAATCGCACACTGCTGTGGTTGCCCATCGACGCGGTGCCGGAACGCAACGCTGAACAAATCACCGTGTTGCGCGGTTTGCCGGCCGACAAGCTCAAGGCCTATCAGGAGCGTTACGACCAGGCCAAATACGCGGACTTGCTGGTGGAACTGGAGGCAAGCCTGGCGAAGGCGCCGTTCTGGTTCGATGGCCAGCGAATGGTCTGGGAATGTCTTCAGGGGCTGAACGCCGAGATGGCAATGCGCGAAGTGGAAATCCATTTCGCGCTTTTGATTCAGCGCCTGCCCGGCATCATCGAATTGCGTTTTCACGATGGCGCGCCGTTCGCCGACCCGGCCACTCGCGCCTGGGTCAGCGCCAGTGTCATGCCGCATCTGCAAAGCGCCAGCGCGCCGCGCAAGGTCGAAGTCGCCGACACCCAGCCAGCCTGGGAGCTGGCACTGGAACAAGTCCTGCCGATTTTGCGCAAGGACGGCCTCAAGGCTGCCGTGCAAATCCTCAAGCAAGGCTTGCAAGCCGCCCAGGGCGGACGCGTTCGATTCTTCTGGCAGTTCGCCCTCGCGCGGCTGTGCTTCATGGCCAAGAAATACGAACTGGCCAAGACCCAACTCGAAACCCTCGACCAAACATTACAGGACTCAGGCCTGAACGCCTGGGAGCCCGATCTTGCGCTGGAAGTGCTGCATTTGCTGCATAGCTGCTGCGAGTTGTTACCGCAGAACCATGCCGTACGTGAACGCAAGGAAGAGATTTATCGCAGGCTGTGCCACCTCGATCTCGAAGTGGTACTCGAATAGGCCCCCGGGCCACAACCGCAAGGAGAAAAGCCATGGCCAAAGAAGGCTCGGTAGCCCCCAAGGAACGCATCAACGTCACTTTCAAACCTGCCACCGGTGGTGCCCAGGAAGAGATCGAACTGCCGTTGAAACTACTGGCAATCGGTGACTACACCCACCGCAAGGACGAACGCAAAGTCGAAGATCGCAAGCCGATCAGCATCGACAAAATGACCTTTGACGAAGTGCTGGCCAAGCAAGAGCTGAGCCTGACACTGAGCGTACCGAACCGTCTTCAGGAAGGAAGCGACACTGAAGAACTGGCCGTGAAACTGCGCGTCAACTCGATGAAGGACTTCAACCCGGCCAGCCTGGTCGAGCAAGTGCCGGAGCTGAAAAAACTGATGGAACTGCGCGACGCGCTGGTGGCCCTCAAAGGCCCGCTGGGTAACGCGCCTGCGTTCCGCAAAGCCATCGAAGGCGTACTCGCCGACGACGAATCCCGCGGTCGCGTACTGGGTGAGCTGGGCCTGAACGCCGCAGCCCAGGACGCCTGAGCCCCCATCAGCCAAGGAAGCCAAGACAATGAGCACTAGCGCAGCACAGCAAAAGAGCAAAGAGAACGGCGAATACAGCATTCTCGACAGCATCATCGCCGAAACCCGCCTGACGCCGGACGACGAAGCCTACGACATCGCCAAGCGCGGTGTGTCGGCCTTCATCGAAGAGCTGCTCAAGCCGCAGAACAGCGGTGAGCCGGTCAAGAAAGCCATGGTTGACCGCATGATCGCCGAGATCGATGCCAAGCTCAGCCGCCAGATGGACGAGCTTCTGCACCACCCGGCCTTCCAGTCCATGGAGTCGTCGTGGCGCGGCCTGCAGTTGCTGGTCGACCGCACCAACTTCCGCGAAAACATCAAGATCGAAATCCTCAACGTCTCCAAAGAAGACCTGCTGGACGACTTCGAAGATTCGCCGGAAGTGATGCAGGCTGGCCTGTACAAGCACATCTACACCGCTGAATACGGTCAGTTCGGTGGTCAGCCGGTGGGCGCGATCATCGCCAACTACTTCATGTCCCCAAGCTCGCCGGACGTGAAACTGATGCAGTACGTGTCCAGCGTTGCGTGCATGTCCCACGCGCCGTTCATCGCGGCCGCCGGCCCGAAATTCTTCGGCCTGGAAAGCTTCACCGGCCTGCCGGACCTGAAGGATCTGAAAGATCACTTCGAAGGCCCGCAATTCGCCAAATGGCAGAGCTTCCGCCAGTCGGAAGACTCCCGCTACGTTGGCCTGACCGTGCCGCGTTTCCTGCTGCGTAACCCGTACGACCCGGAAGAAAACCCGGTCAAATCGTTCGTGTACAAAGAGACCGTCGCCAACAGCCACGAGCACTACCTGTGGGGCAACACCGCCTACGCGTTCGGCACCAAGCTGACCGACAGTTTCGCCAAATTCCGCTGGTGCCCGAACATCATCGGCCCGCAGAGCGGTGGCGCGGTGGAAGACCTGCCGTTGCACCACTTCGAAAGCATGGGCGAAATCGAAACCAAGATTCCTACCGAAGTATTGGTCAGCGACCGTCGTGAATACGAACTGGCCGAGGAAGGCTTCATCTCCCTGACCATGCGCAAAGGCTCCGACAACGCGGCGTTCTTCTCCGCAAGCTCGGTGCAGAAGCCGAAGTTCTTCGGCATCAGCGCAGAAGGCAAGGCTGCAGAGCTGAACTACAAGCTCGGCACTCAACTGCCGTACATGATGATCGTCAACCGCCTGGCTCACTACTTGAAAGTGCTGCAGCGCGAGCAACTCGGTTCGTGGAAAGAACGTACCGACCTCGAGCTGGAACTCAACAAGTGGATCCGCCAGTACGTGGCCGACCAGGAAAACCCAAGCGCCGAAGTCCGTGGCCGTCGTCCACTGCGCGCAGCCCAGGTCATCGTCAGCGATGTCGAAGGCGAGCCTGGCTGGTACCGCGTCAGCCTGAACGTGCGCCCGCACTTCAAGTACATGGGTGCCGATTTCACCCTGTCGCTGGTTGGCAAGCTGGACAAAGAGTAAGCGGAGCCTGACATGACTGGATACGGCAGCCTTTTCGAACGCCTGGGTGGCGACGCGGACAAACGCGTCGGCTGGAGCCGCGAGGTTTCCGCCATGGCGTCGGTGGCTGCCCATCTGGCCAAGATGCTCAGCACCCGTGCGGGCAGCGTGCAAACGCTGTCCGATTACGGGCTACCCGATCTCAATGACATGCGTCTGAGCCTGCACGACTCCCTGAGTCAGGCCCGTCTGGCCATCGAAAATTTCATCGAAGCCTACGAGCCACGCCTGAGCGACGTGCGTGTCATTTCCCTGCCGCGTGAACACGATCAGCTTCGCCTGTCCTTCAGCATCGAAGGCCTGCTGGAAGTGGATGGTTTCAAACGTCAGGTCAGTTTCGCCGCGCGCCTGGATGGCAGCGGTCAAGTGAAGGTCAACTAAGGAGATTCGTATGTCCGGCAAACCCGCAGCACGTGTATCCGACCCCACCGCTTGCCCGCTCCCCGGCCACGGCACCAACCCGATCGCCGCCGGTTCCGGCGACGTGTTCTTCGACGGCCTCGCGGCCGCCCGCCAAGGCGATGCCTCGGCGTGTGGTGGCGCGATGGTCGGCGGGTTGGCGACGACGGTTTTGATTAATGGAAAAGCGGCGGCGACTGTGGATTCCGTTGGGACGCACGGCAATAAGGTTGTTGCCGGGTCCGGGACGGTGATTATTGGGAATTCGCATTCGGCGGTGCCGTTTGTTCCGCCAATTCCACTAGATATCTTTGGATTCAATGTACGTGTCCAACTTATGGATCCCGTATCTGGAACGCCTCTAAAAAATGTGCCGTACACGGCCATTCTTGAAGATGGATCTGAGGTTCATGGCGTGACTGATGATGCAGGGCTTTCTAAAACTCTTGGGACGAAAGCGCAAGTTCAGAATGTTCATTTTGCGGCTAGGCCAAATTGGCTAGTTAGAGGGGAGTGAGATGGCACAAGCCCTAAAGGTTACGACCGTCGCGACTACCCCGGCAAAAGATCTTGCACCGGTTCAGATTTATTTGGTTAGTGACCATGACTTCGTAATTCCCGTTGTGTTTCCAGATTATAAGATTCATGTGGATCTTATGGGGTTCAGTCATAAGTTCTCGGATTTGGGGCACGCTGGTGTTTTGATAATTGATGGGAAAACCGGTGTGACGAAGTATGGGGAATATGGTCGCTATGAAGGTGCAGGTCCTCCCGGGATCGTCAGACTTCGTCCGGTTCCTAATGTCACGATCAAGGGAGGGGCAATTACCGAGTTGTCGTTGAAAAAAACCTTGAGAAAAATGTCCGCCTCATACGGTCAGTCGAGCAACGTATCTGGGGTGGTTCTCAGAGGTACGGCCTTCGCTGAAGCCGAGAAATGGCTGAAGAATAAAGAAAAAGACAACCTCAATATGGAAAGAGAGCCTTATGACTTGAGAGACCATAATTGCATGACATTTGTGGCTGATCTGGTCGATAGCTTGAATCTCGGAGCGCCGAAAAGGTCCTATTTTGCCGTCGTCCCGAAAGACTATATGGAGGATTTTCAGGCAACAAAGCCGGACCTGGATTACATCTTTAGTACCGATACGCTGGAGATAAAAGATTGATGTGGTTAAAGCGCTTTTTAATGATAGTTGGCGCGCTGTCCTTATTGTTAGCTGTAGGGGTGATGTTTTTTATGGATTTTTCGAAAGACAAGCCACATGTGCTGAGTGAGTTCCCTAACGCTCACTGGAGAGGCGGTGCCGATGGTGGTCAATATATAGAGGTCACTAAATCGGAGCCTCCGTATTACTTTGTGCAAGTCCGACATGAAAGCGGAGAGCTATGGGATGAAGGCTGGCTTAAGTTTGGAGAAAAAAATAGCGAGCCACTGACTGCTAATAGTGTGATCGCTTTCTCTGGAGAGGGAGTGATTTATCTCCAGCAACGGAAAGTTCTAGCTTCTGATAAGGCCAAGGCGGAATAGCTGCTGTTCATGAACTCGAAAAAGTGGGCTGTTCAGAACATTCCGAAAGCGCTCCTCCGTCGCGTTGCTATGGATGTGTGCCAGTGATCAGTCCGGGCCGCCACAGATTTCTGATGACCGCCCTCTGGGTTCCGATTGCCGTGCTCGTGGTTCTGATGATTCTCGATTGGACGACGGGGCACTCGGGGGCAACAGACTGGAAGCAATTCCTGACGATCTACGTTCTCTGGTTCGGCATCCCGTCCTACCTCGCGTTTGCCACGTGGGCTACGCGAGTGTTGAGCACATTGACCGAGCGTCAGATCCTGAAGAGGGTCTGGTATGCGCCGCTGACGTTCATTCCGTTTTACGCCGCACCGTGGTTGATCGGTGGGCTGGTGCTTGTGCTGTTGGGGAACCTTGGCTGGTTCCCAATGATGGTGGGCTGGCTGGCTTTTCTGCCGTACCTGCTCATCGCCGGCTACGTGGTTTCCGGTCTGACCGTCGCGCTCTACAGGACAGTTTTTTCATGAGATTCAATACCAGGCAGGTAACCCGTGTCCTTTAACCACTACTACCAAAGCGAACTCACCGCACTGCGCCAGTTAGGCCGCCGTTTCGCCGAACGTAGTCCAGCGTTGGCGCCTTTCCTCGGCCAGGCCGGGCGGGATCCGGACGTGGAGCGGTTGCTGGAGGGTTTTGCGTTCCTGACTGGTCGCCTGCGGCAGAAGCTCGATGACGAGTTGCCCGAACTCAGCCATTCGCTGATGCACCTGTTGTGGCCCAACTATATGCGGCCGCTGCCGGCGTTCAGCATTTTGCAGTTCGATCCGCTGAAGCGTTCGGGGCCTGCGTTGATGGTTGACCGTGATACGCCGGTCGAGAGCAAGCCCGTCGATGACGTGCGCTGCCGGTTCCGCACTTGCTACCCGACCGAAGTTTTGCCGCTGGACCTGGCCGCGCTGAATTACTCGGTGAAAGGCGATGGTTCGCTGTTGAGCCTGCGCCTGGAAATGAGCGCTGACGGCCACCTCGGTGAGCTGGAGTTGAGCCGTCTGCGCCTGCACTTCGCGGGTGAGCGTTATATCAGCCAGATGCTTTACCTCAGCCTGTTGCGCAATCTGGAAGGCATCGAATTGATCCCGTTGGACGGCGCCGGCAAACCTATCAACGGCGTCAGCGGCACGCCGATGGCGTTCAAGATGCCCGGCGACCGAGTGCAGCCGGTGGGGTTCGCCGAAGAAGAAGCGTTGATTCCGTATCCGCTGAACACCTTCCGTGGCTATCGCTATTTGCAGGAGTATTTCGCCTTCCAGGACAAATTCCTGTTCGTCGACGTCAACGGCCTGGACATGCTCAAAGCGCTGCCGGAAGACACGCT
This sequence comes from Pseudomonas sp. NPDC086278, assembly GCF_050280905.1. Classification (NCBI taxonomy): domain Bacteria; kingdom Pseudomonadati; phylum Pseudomonadota; class Gammaproteobacteria; order Pseudomonadales; family Pseudomonadaceae; genus Pseudomonas; species Pseudomonas sp. NPDC086278. Next base: position 10,356 of record NZ_JBNNWE010000055.1, on the reverse strand, counting down.
GAAGCAGATGCGCGGCCTCGAATTGCGCTTCGATATTCGCAAGAGCGGCATCATGCGCATGCGGCCGACGCTGGACAACGTGAAGCTGTACTGCACGCCCATCGTCAACCTGTTCAAGCACGATGCGTTGCCGATCCGCCTCGACGGCAAGCAGGACGAATACCTGCTGCTGCCCGCCGAATTCGATCTGCAAAACTGCGGCGTGTTCTCCGTGGAAACCGTGACGGGATGGAAGCCTGGCGGCCTCGGTTATCAGGAGTACGTGCCGTTTGAATCGTTCGAGCATGACCCGAGTTTCGACGTACCCAACAGCCGCCCGCATTACAGCATCCGCCAGCGTTCGTCGCTGCTGCACGACGGCCTCGACACCTACCTGAGCTTCGGCATTCGTCATACCGAAGCCCACGAAACCCTGTCGATCGAGCTGATGTGCACCAACCAGAACCTGCCGCGCAAGCTCAAGCTCGGCGACATCAGCCAGGCCTGCGAAGACACGCCGGAATTCCTCAGTTTCCGCAACATCACCCCGGCCACCTCAAGCTTCGCGCCGCCGCTGAATCGTGACTTCCTGTGGAAGCTGATCAGCAACATGTCGCTCAACTACCTGTCGCTGGCCGACGTCAATGCGTTGAAGGTGATTCTCGAAACCTACGACCTGCCGCGCTACTACGACCAGCACGCTGAAAAAGTCAGCAAACGCCTGCTCGGCGGGCTCAAGTCGATCAAGCACCAGCACGTCGACAGACTGCACCGAGGGTTGCCGGTACGCGGTTTGCGCACCGAGCTGACCATCGACCCGGAAGGGTATATCGGCGAGGGCGACCTGTTCGTTTTCGCCTCGGTTCTCAACGAGTTTTTCGCGCTTTACGCCAGTCTCAATTCGTACCACGAGCTGCGGGTAAAAAGCACACAGGGAGAGGTGTACCAATGGACACCACGTATGGGCCTTCAGCCGCTTCTTTAAGCGGACTGACCCGAGGAATACGCGAGTACTCGCTGTTTCAGGCCGTGCTGCTGGTGGTTGACCGGCTGCGCGAGGCCCACCCGGAACTGAGCCAGGACGATTTGTACGACCAGCTGGAATTCCAGGCCAACCCGAGCCTGGGGTTTCCTGGCAGCGACGTCGATCGCGTGGAGTTTTTCCACGAGCACGGACAGATGCGCGCGCGCCTGCGCTTCAACCTGATTGGCCTGGTCGGTTCCGGCTCGCCGCTGCCGGCGTTCTACGGCGAACAAGCCTTGGGCGACAGCGAGGACGGTAACCCGACCCGCAACTTCCTCGACCTGTTTCACCATCGTCTGCAACGGCTGATGCTGCCGATCTGGCGCAAGTATCGCTACCGCGCCAGTTTCGAGAGTGGCGCCCTCGACCCGTTCTCGGCGCAGTTGTTTGCCTTGATCGGCCTCGGCGGCGAAGAGATCCGCAAGGCCCGGGAACTGAACTGGAAACGCCTGCTGCCGTACCTCGGTTTGCTCAGCTTGCGCGCGCACTCGGCGGCGTTGATCGAAGCGGTGCTGCGTTACTACTTCAAACACGCCGAACTGACCATCGAGCAGTGCATCGAGCGTCGCGTGGAAATTCTCGACGAGCAGCGCAATCGTTTGGGCCGCGGCAACAGCCAGCTCGGCGAAGACGCGGTGCTGGGCGAACACGTACGCGACCGCAGCGGCAAATTCCGCATTCACATTCGCGAACTCGACTGGCAACGCTTTCACGAATTCCTGCCGATCGGTTTCGGCTACCAGCCGTTGTGCGCGCTGGTGCGGTTCACCCTGCGTGACCCGCTCGATTACGACATTCGCCTGGTGCTGCGCCAGGAAGAAATCCGCGAACTGCGCATCGGCGAGCAAAACGCCTGTCGCCTGGGCTGGACCAGTTGGCTCGGCCGCGAGAAAGCGGACGGCGTGGTGACCCTGGGCAGCAAAATTCATTAAGGACAGATGACCAATGATCAACGTAGACCTGCAACAACTTATCCAGGCGCTGGACGCCGAAACCCGTCGTGACCTGGAAAGTTCTGCCGAACGCTGCGTCGCCCGTGGCGGCAGCAAAATCCTCGTCGAAGACTTGCTGCTCGGCCTGCTGGAGCGCCCGCAAGGCTTGCTCGCACGCGCGCTGCAAGACGCCGAAGTGGATGCCGGCGAGCTGAGCGCCGCCCTGCAATCGCGGGTCGAACACAGCGCGTCGCGCAACCCGGTGTTCGCCCCGGAACTGGTGCAGTGGCTGCAAGATGCGTTGCTGGTGGCCAACTTGGAACTGGGCCAGAGCCAGGTCGAGCAAGCCGCGTTGATTCTCGCGCTGCTGCGCAACCCGATGCGCTACGCCGGCAGCCGTTATCAGTCGTTGCTGGCCAAGCTGAACATCGAGCGCCTGAAAGAATTCGCCCTGTCGCAGAAAGAACAACCCGCCACCGGCAAACCCGCCGTGCCTGGCGAATCGCTGTTGCAGCGCTTCACCCACAACCTGACCCAACAGGCCCGCGACGGCAAACTCGACCCGGTGCTGTGCCGCGATGGCGCGATCCGGCAGATGGTCGACATCCTCGCCCGTCGCCGCAAGAACAACCCGATTGTGGTCGGCGAGGCGGGCGTCGGTAAAACCGCCATCGTCGAAGGCCTGGCCTCGCGCATTGCCGCCGGTGAAGTGCCGCAAGTGCTCAAAGGCGTCGAGCTGCTGTCGCTGGACATGGGTTTGCTGCAAGCAGGCGCCAGCGTCAAAGGCGAATTCGAACGGCGCCTCAAAGGCGTGATCGACGAAGTCAAAGCCTCGCCGAAACCGATCATCCTGTTCATCGACGAAGCCCACACCCTGATCGGCGCGGGCGGCAATGCCGGCGGTTCCGATGCGGCCAACCTGCTCAAGCCAGCCCTGGCCCGTGGCGAGTTGCGCACCATCGCGGCGACCACTTGGGCCGAGTACAAAAAATATTTCGAAAAAGACCCGGCCCTGGCCCGTCGTTTCCAACCTGTGCAATTGCACGAACCGACCGTCAGCGAAGCGGTGACCATCCTGCGTGGCCTGGCTCAGGTTTACGAAAAGAGCCACGGCATCTACTTGCGCGATGACGCCGTGGTCGCGGCGGCCGAATTGTCGGCGCGCTACCTGGCTGGGCGGCAGCTGCCGGACAAAGCCGTCGACGTGCTCGACACGGCCTGCGCCCGTGTGCGCATCAGCCTCGCCGCCGCTCCGGAAAGCCTCGAACGCCTGCGCGGCGAACTGGCTGAAGGTGGCCGCCAGCGTCAGGCGCTGCGCCGAGATGCCGAAGCCGGTTTGCTGATCGATCACGAAGCGCTGGATGCGTTGGACGCGCGTCTGGAAGAAGCTGAAGACGAAAGCGTCGCGCTGGAAACCCTCTGGACCGAACAGAAAGAACTCGCCGAACGTCTGCTGGACTTGCGTCAGCAACTGGCCAAGGCCCGTGAAGCCGCCGCTGCCGAGCCAACCGTCACGGTGAAAGAAGACGCCGAAGGCACTGTGATTGAAACGCTGCCAGTGGACGAAGCGCACAGTGTTGAAACCCTCGAAGCCGCACTCAACGAAACGCACCGGACCCTGACCGCCCTGCAAGTCAAAGAGCGTCTGGTGAGCTTCGAAGTCTGCCCGCGTCTGGTCGCCGAAGTGATCAGCGCCTGGACCGGCGTGCCGTTGGCGCAACTGGCCCGCGAGCACAACGCCAAGGTCGCGAGTTTCGCCACCGACCTGCGCACGCGCATCCGTGGTCAGGAACAAGCCGTTCACGCCCTGGATCGCTCGATGCGCGCCACCGCTGCCGGCCTCAACAAGCCTGACGCACCGGTCGGCGTGTTCCTGCTGGTCGGCCCGAGCGGTGTCGGCAAGACCGAAACCGCGCTGGCCCTGGCAGATTTGCTGTACGGCGGTGATCGTTTCATCACCACCATCAACATGTCGGAGTTCCAGGAGAAGCACACCGTGTCGCGCCTGATCGGTGCGCCGCCGGGTTACGTCGGTTACGGCGAGGGCGGCATGCTCACCGAAGCCGTGCGCCAGAAACCGTATTCCGTGGTGCTGCTCGATGAGGTCGAAAAAGCCGACCCGGACGTGCTCAACCTGTTCTACCAAATCTTCGACAAAGGCGTGGCCAACGACGGCGAAGGGCGCGAGATCGATTTTCGCAACACGTTGATCCTGATGACCTCGAACCTGGGCAGCGACCGTATCAGCGAACTCTGCGAAAACGGCGCGCGGCCCACCGCCGAAGCGCTCGAAGAAACCATCCGCCCGGTGCTGAGCAAGCACTTCAAACCGGCGCTGCTGGCGCGGATGCGCGTGGTGCCTTACTACCCGGTCGGCGGTCCGGTGCTGCGCGAGCTGATCGAGATCAAGCTCGGTCGCCTGGGCGAGCGTCTCAACCGTCGTCAGCTGGATTTCACTTACGCCCAGGACCTCGTCGACCACCTGGCCGAACGCTGCACCCAAAGCGACAGCGGTGCGCGCTTGATCGATCACTTGCTCGACCTGCACGTACTGCCGCTGGTGGCCGACCGCTTGCTCGATGCGATGGCCACCGGTGAAAACCTCAAGCGTGTCCACGCCACGCTCGACGGCAACGCCAGCGTGACCTGCGAGTTCGCCTGAGGTGGGTGTGATGTTCACTCAAGTGCCGCAGCCGCTGGTGTATGCCGAAGCCTTGCTGGCGCAATTCGCCAGCCTGTCGCGCGCGGCGGACGGTGCTGCGTTGCTGGGTGACTTCGTGCGCGGGTTGGCCGAGCTCAGCGGTTGTGAATTGACGCAGCTGTACCTGCTGGACGCGACTCACACCTGCCTTGGAATGAACGCCGAATGCCTCAACGGCATTCTGCAACCTCGGGAAGCGGCGAGCCTGCCGGCGGATTACAACGGTGAACAGTTGCTGCAATTCGCCTTGTGCCAGAACCGCGTGGTGAGCCTCGGCGAGCTGAGCGGCAGCCTGCACGAAACCAGTTTCCTGCCGCCGCAGGCCACGCCTTGGCAATCGCTGTTGTGCGTGCCGCTGGTCAATCAGCAAAAGTCGGTCGAAGGCTTGCTGCTGTGCGCCAGTCGCCGCCACGTCGACCTGCAAGGCTTCGCCGATTCGCTCGGGCAACTGGGCTCGTTCGTACTGGGCCAGTTGCATTTGCTGCAACGTCTGCGGCAGCCAACCGGCAATGCACGGCCGGCGCCGGTCAGCATTCCGAGCGCCAGCGGTTATGGTTTGATCGGCAAAAGCTCGGCGATGCGTCAGACCTATTTGCTGATCAGCAAAGTCCTGCACAGCCCCTACACCGTGTTGCTGCGCGGCGAGACGGGCACTGGTAAGGAAGTGGTTGCGCGCGCGATTCACGACTGCGGGCCGCGTCGCTCCCAGGCGTTCATCGTGCAGAACTGCGCGGCGTTCCCCGAAAACCTGCTGGAAAGCGAATTGTTCGGCTACCGCAAAGGTGCGTTCACCGGCGCCGACCGTGACCGCGCCGGGCTGTTCGACGCGGCCAACGGCGGCACCCTGTTGCTCGATGAAATCGGCGACATGCCGTTGTCGCTGCAAGCCAAGCTGTTGCGCGTATTGCAGGAAGGCGAGATTCGGCCGCTGGGCTCCAACGACACCCACAAGATCGACGTGCGCATCATTGCCGCGACGCACCGTGACCTGTCGGTGCTGGTCAGCGAAGGCAAGTTCCGTGAGGACTTGTACTACCGCCTCGCGCAATTCCCCATCGAGTTGCCGGCCCTGCGCCAACGCGATGGTGACATCCTCGACCTGGCCCGGCACTTCGCCGACAAGGCCTGCTCGTTTTTGCAGCGCGACGCGGTGCGCTGGTCCGATGCGGCGCTGGATCACCTGTCCGGCTACGCCTTCCCCGGCAATGTGCGCGAACTCAAAGGCCTGGTCGAACGCGCGGTGCTGCTGTGCGAGGGCGGCGAGTTGCTGGCCGAGCATTTCTCCCTGCGCATGGAAGCCATGCCGGAAGACAACAGCCTGAACCTTCGCGAACGCCTGGAGCAGGTCGAACGCAGTCTGCTGCTCGATTGCCTGCGCAAAAACGACGGCAACCAGACCCTCGCCGCCCGCGAACTCGGGCTACCGCGCCGCACGCTGCTGTACCGCCTCGGGCGCCTGAACATCAACCTGGGTGACTTCGATGGCTGATCTCGATTTCCGCACCCTTGTTGAAATGCCACCTGTGCCCAGTGGGATTTCTATGACCAGTGGGATTTCTGTGGCGAGGGGGCTCGTCGGAATGCCGCACCACCCCGTTCGGCTGCGCAGCAGTCGCAATCAGGCACACGCGGTTTGCCTGAATAAACCCGGTAGTCAGTTTTGGGGTCGCTTCGCGACCCAACGGGGGCGAGCCCCCTCGCCACAGGGGTTCAGCATTGCCCTTTTGATTGGCTCTAGGCCTTGGATTAGAGCCTTCCAATCAACCTCATTCGCTTCTGACAGCGCCGCCCAAACGGGTCGGCGCTTTGTGCTTTGTCTATCCCTGGAGACCCTCTGATGCCTGTTCGTCACTGGCAAGCCGTCCTGCTGACCCTCGTCGTTTTATGCGGCCTCGGCGGCTGTAGCGGCAATTACAAATTCAACGACAACACCTATCGCCCATTGGGTGATCCGCAGGCGGTCAATCGCGGCAAGTGACCGCAAGGAGTATCACCATGGAACTGGTTTTCGAAATGCTCAACACCAAGCAGTTCGTGCCCACGGATTTGTGCCAGAAGACCTTCAAGCAGGCCGGTGGCGTGATTGGCCGGGGCGAGGATTGCGACTGGATCATTCCGGACCGCAAGCGTCATCTGTCCAACCACCACGCGTTGATCAGCTACCGCGAAGGCACGTTTTTCCTGACCGACACCAGCAGTAACGGCATTTCGGACAGCGAAAGCGGCGCGCGCCTGCGCAAGGGCGAAGCGATGCGCATCGAACACGGCAGCGTCTACGTGCTGGGTGATTTCGAGATCCGTGCGCGACTGGTACGCGACCCGGCGACCTTCGACGTTGAAGTCGGTCGTCCGCAAGCGGCCGGCAGCATCATTCCGGACGATGCGTTCCTCGACCTCGACCCGTTGAACGCGCTGGATCAGCAAGAGCGCGTGTACTCGGAAATCGACGAACTGATTTCCCCGAGCACCGCCATCGAGGACACCCGTCAGCGCGCCGACTACGCGCGTATCGACATGGAAAGCCTGATGGTCCCGGAGCTGATCAACGCCCCGGCGGAACCCGCTCCCGCGCCAGCGCCCAAAGCCATCGAGCGTCAGAGTGAAGGCTTCTGGGAGCATTTCGGTGCCGCGCTGGGCGTGGACGTCAAAGGCCTCGACCACGACGCCCGCGAAGCGTTGGCGCTGAATGCGGCACGCCTGCTCAAGCAAAGCGTCGGCGGTTTGCAGCAGAGCCTGCGCACCCGCAGCGAACTGAAAAACGAATTGCGCCTGGCCCAGACCACCGTGCAAGGCACCCACAAAAACCCGTTGAAATTCGCCGTCGATGCCGGTGAAGCGCTGAGCATTTTGTTGCAGCCGAACAAGCCGGGCCAACTGCCGGCCGAGCAAGCGGTCTCCCGTGCGTTCCGCGATTTGCAGGCGCATCAGGTGGCGCTGCTGACCGCCAGCCGCGCCGCCGTGCGCGGCACGCTGGAGCACTTCTCGCCACAGCAATTGACCCTGCGTTTCGAGCGCGACAACAAGCCGCTGCTGGCCACCTCGGGCAGTCGCTGGAGAGCTTACGGTCGCTATCACCAGGCCCTGCGTCAGGACGACGACTGGAGCGAGCGCCTGCTGGCCCGCGATTTCGCCCAGGCCTACGAAGAACAGATTCGCCTGATTTCCACCCTTCACACCGACCACCAAGGATGATGCGCATGTCTCGCTGCTCGACCGCTTTTTTCAAGACGCTGACGGCGCTGGCTGCCCTGGTGCTGCTGGCCGGCTGCTCGTCGCTGTCGCCGTATTCCCACGTCACCAAACTCAACCTGAAGCTCACCGGCAGCGATCAGTTGAACCCGGACCTCAACGGGCGTCCGTCGCCGATCGTGGTGCGCCTGTTCGAACTCAAGCACCCGGTCACATTCGAGAATGCCGACTTCTTCAGTCTGTACGAGCGCGCCAAGGAATCCCTGGCCCCGGACCTGGTGGCCAGCGAAGAAATCGAGCTGCGCCCGGGTGAAACTATCGAGATGAAACTCAGCGTGGAGGAGGGCAGCCGCTATGTCGGCATCCTCGCCGCTTACCGCGACCTGCCGGAAACCAAATGGCGCTACACCGTGCAAATCACTCCGGTGGAAGTCACCGACGCCGACCTGACCCTCGATCAGGCCGGTATCCGCAACAGCAACGAAACGCTCGCCAAGGCGGATGACTGATCATGAACTCCCATAAAGTCATTTGGCAGGAAGGCATGCTGCTGCGTCCGCAGCACTTCCAGCACAACGATCGCTACTACGACCACCAGATGAAGACCCGCACCCAGTTGCTGGGCAGCTACACCTGGGGCTTCCTCAACCTGGACATCGACTTGCAGTTCCTCAACATGGGCAAACTGGTGATCAGCCAGGCCTCGGGGATCCTGCCGGACGGCAGCCTGTTCGAGCTCGGTGGCAACACCGAGCCGCTGGCGCTCGACGTGCCGCCGAACACCGGCAACACGCCGATTTACCTGGCGCTGCCGCTGGTGACTGGCAACCACATCGAGTCCCGTCGTCCGGAACAATCCGACGTACTGGCGCGCTACACCGCGTACGAAGCCGAAGTGGCCGACTCCAACGCCGGCGACGATTCCGCCAGCCAGGTCAGCTGCGGTCGTCCGGACTTCAAGCTGTTGCTCGGCGAGCAGCAGAGCGATCAGGCGTACGTGAAGCTGAAGATCTGCGAAGTACTCGACACCACGCCCGACGGCGTGATCAGCCTCGACCCGGACTTCGTGCCGACCTTCCTTCAGGCGCATTCCTCCAGCTACCTGCTGTCGTGCCTCAAAGAAGTGATCAGCATGCTCGGTCACCGTGGCGACACCATCGCCGAGCGCATCCGTTCCAACGGCAAGGTCGGTGGCGCGGAAGTCGGCGACTTCATGATGCTGCAATTGATCAACCGCACCGAACTGCTGCTGCGTCACTACCTCGGCCTGGAACAGGTGCACCCGGAAGAGTTGTACCGCACGCTGCTGACCATGCTCGGTGACCTGGCGACGTTCTCCAGCGACAGCAAACGCCCGCGTCTGGACAGCCGCTACCAGCACAGCGACCAGGGCGCGAGCTTCCGCAAATTGATGGAAGCGATTCGTCAGGTGCTGTCGATGGTGCTCGAACAGCACGCCATCGAACTGGTCCTGCAAGCGCGGCAGTACGGGATCATCGTTTCGCCGTTGCACGACCACAAACTGCTGGGCTCGGCCTCGTTCGTGCTCGCGGCCAGTGCCAACTGCGATTCCGAAGAACTGCGCCACCGCTTGCCGGCGCACCTCAAGGTCGGTCCGGTGGAGCGCATCCGCCAACTGGTCAACCTGCACTTGCCGGGCATCAAGGTCAAACCGCTGCCGGTGGCCCCACGGCAGATCGCGTTCCACTCCAACAAAACCTATTTCATTCTCGAACTCAGTTCCGAAGACCTGGCACAACTCGAGCGCTCCGGCGGTTTCGCGTTCCACGTGTCCGGCGAATTCGCCGAGCTTGAACTGAAATTCTGGGCCATCAGGAACTGACCGACATGATCAAGGACACGGAATACAACCAGGACGATAAAACCGTCCTGCTCGACCGTCAGGGCCACGGCCCGGCGCAAAGTCCGCTGACAGATTTCGCCGCACCGCCGCGTTTCGAACAACTCGAAGAACGGATGATCTACGCCGCGCGCCTGCGCCCGGCCGAGGCGTTCAACATCAGCCTCAATTCGCTGGTGGCCGCCGCCTCCGACCTGTTGTCGGAAGTGGTGCGCCTCAAGCACAGCGACACCCGCGAAGACATGTACGCGCTCAACGCGCGACTGACCGCCGCGCTGAAGCTGTTTGAAGTGCGCGCCCTGCACAACGGCGCCGAAAGCAGCCAGGTGATGGCCGCCCGTTACGTACTTTGCACCGTGGTCGACGAAGCCGTCGTGACCACGCCGTGGGGCAACGAAAGCGAGTGGTCGCAGATGAGCCTGCTCAGCAGCTTCCACAACGAAACGTTCGGTGGCGAGAAATTCTTCCAGCTGCTGGATCGCCTGTCGAAAAACCCGGTCAAGCACCTGCCCATGCTGGAGCTGATGTACCTGTGCCTGTCCCTCGGTTTCGAAGGCAAGTACCGCGTGCAAGCACGCGGCATGCTCGAACTCGAAGGCATCCGCGACGCCTTGTATCGGCAGATTCGTCAGTTGCGTGGCGACGTGCCGCGTGAACTGTCGCCGCACTG
>NZ_JBNNWE010000054.1:0-40821 GCF_050280905.1 Pseudomonas sp. NPDC086278 | reverse complement strand
TTGGCGCGGCAAAGCCAGTTGCAGCAGGTTGGATTCATTGGCCTGCGCGCGAGACAACTCGCCGCGCATCGCTCCTTCGCAGAGCACCAGAATGCGGTCGGAAATACCCATCACTTCCATCAGGTCGCTGGAAACCACGATCACCGCAATGCCGCTTTCGGCCAGGTTATGGATGATCTGGTAGATCTCGGCCTTGGCACCGATGTCGATGCCGCGCGTCGGCTCATCCAGCAGCAGCACTTTCATCGGCATCGACAACCAGCGACCGAGAATCGCTTTCTGCTGATTGCCACCGGACAGGTACATGATTTTTTGCGACGCAGCGGGCGTCTTTACTTTCAGCGCTTTGATTTGCTTGTCGGCGTTGCCCTTCTCCCACACGCCACGCAGCAGGCAGCCAAACGTGGAATGCGCGCCGCGAGCGCTGATGTTGATATTTTCGGCGACGCTGGAGAGCGGCATGATGCCCTCCTTTTTACGGTCCTCGGGGCAGAGCAGGATTCCCGCCGCAATCGCATCGCGGGGCGACCGCAGTTTCAGCTCATGGCCGCGCAGTTCAAGGCGTCCGGCGGTGTTGCGCTCAAGCCCGCTGAGCAGGCGAAACAGTTCGGTGCGACCTGCGCCGACCAGACCGAACAGGCCGAGAATCTCGCCTTTGTACACCTCGAAACTCACCGGCTCGCGCAGGCCCGGACCGAGCAGACCGTCCACCTTGAGCGCCACGGCACCGCGTTGACGCGGGCGGTAATCGTAGATGTCCTGAATGTCGCGGCCGACCATGCACGTGACCAACTGATCGTGGGTCAACGCGCTCATGTCCTCGAACGTCCGCACGTAACGGCCGTCCTTGAACACCGTCACCGCGTTGCAGATGCGGAACACTTCTTCCATGCGATGGGATACGTAGAGCACCACTTTGCCTTCGTCGCGCAGACGACCGATGATCGCCATCAAGCGATCAATCTCCCGCGCCGAGAGGCTGCTGGTGGGTTCGTCGAAGGCAATCACATGCGCGCCACGGGATAACGCCTTGGCGATTTCCACCAGTTGCCGCTGACCGAGGGACAAGCGCCCGACTTTCTGTTGCGGGTCGATTTCATCGGCCAGGCCTTTGAGACAGTCCAGCGCCTGCTGGCGCAAGGTGCCGCGATTGATCAGGCCAAAACTGGCCGGCAGGTGCCCGAGAAAGAGGTTCTCGGCCACGGTCATTTCGGGCACCAGGTGCAACTCTTGATGGATCACCGCGACGCGGCTGGCAATGCTGTCGGCGGTGGACTTGAAGACCATCGTCTGCTCGCCGATCTGCAGGTCGCCGCTGCTCGGCGTGTAAGCGCCGCCGAGGATTTTCAGCAGGGTCGATTTGCCGGCGCCGTTCTCGCCCATCAAGGCGTGAACCTGGCCCGGATGCGCGACGAAGCTGATGCCGTCCAGCGCCTTCACCCCGGGAAAGGTTTTACCGATCCCGTTGAAGCGCAGGCTGCCACCGACGCCGTCGTGCTGTGTCTGTACTTGCGCGTGCATAAACCACCTCATCACACCGATCAGGCAACCCCGTCGCCAGGGCTACCGATGAAATCAAGCGTGCCTCAGTTCCAGAGGCCGATCTTTTCCAGCTCTTGCTTGAAGTTTTCGCGAGTGATCAGCGTCACGTCGTCCATCGCGGTGTATTTCGGTGGCTCTTTGCCGGTGGTGACCCAGTCGAACATCATGCTGGCTGTGTTGTAGCCTTCGATATGCGGGCTAGGCAGCATCGAGCCGAAGAAACCACTGTTGGGCTTTTTCAGTTCGCCGATGGCGTCGGTGCCGTTGATGCCGATGCCGATGACGTTGGCGGCAGCAAACCCGGCGCTTTCGGTGGCGCGCACGCCGCCCAGCACGGTGTTGTCGTTCATGCCGCCGATGATCAGGTTTTTCGCGCCGCCGGGCAGTTTCACCAGCGCCGAGTTGGTGGCGTCCATGCTGCCAGGGACGTCGAGGGTTTTCTGTGCGGTGTAGAGAATGTGGTCTTTCGGGAAGCCCGCGTCTTCCAGGGCCTTGGCCGAACCGTCGGTGCGCTTCTTGCCAGTGTCGAGTTCGTTGAACGTGTTGATGACGGCGTAGGTTTCTTTCCAGTCCCAACCGCGTTTCTTCGCTTCGGCGGCCATCGCCGCGCCCTGTTTCTGGCCAACTTCAAACGCGGCCATGCCGAGGTAAGGCACGTCTTCCATGAACTTGCCGCTGGCATCGACAAAACGGTCGTCGACCGCCATCACTTTCAAACCGTTGAGCTTGGCCTTGGCGACGATGGCTGGGCCGAGGCCGACGTCCGGCGGGCAGATCACAAAACCCTTGGCACCGTTGGCGGCGAGACTGTCGATGGCGGAGAGGGTTTTCTCGCCGTCCGGCACGGCGATCTTGATGACCGTGAAACCTTTGTCTTTACCGGCCTTTTCAGCGAAGGCCCACTCGGTCTGGAACCACGGCTCTTCCGCTTGCTTGACCAAAAAACCAATCTTCACTTCCTCGGCCGCCAGCAGCGTGCTGCTCAGGCTTACCGCAGTGACCGCCAGAGCGGCACAGCACAGGGAACGGATCCCACGACGACGATTCATAAGCTGACTCCTTGTTATTTTTTTTGAGCGTTATTTTTGAAAGCCGGTGCAAACGTTTTAGCTAATAGTCATATCGTATGATGATTGGATTTCAAGCGGAGTTCCGCGCCTGAAACCGGTGTTGTTCAGTCGCGGCACATCATCGAGTGGCCATCATCGATGGGTGATGGACTGGGCACTAAGGCCGCATTTTTCAGGCACGACAAAAACCGGGCATCTGTCGATGTCCGGTCAAAAGGCTTTTTGGAAAATCGCTGCATCACTTCACCTGTTTTGTTTTTTTAAGTGTGAGTGCGTGTAACTGATGGGCGACTATAAACCCGACTGCCGAATAATCTCAATATATAATTTTGCATCCCATATTGTGGGACCTAGCCAGCAAACCGCGTGCAAAGTTTCCCTGGCACCTCCACCCGCATCGATAACACCGCGCCGTCCAGCGGATGGTTGAGCGGGCTCGCCGCGCTGGTGATGTACAAGGTTTTCAGGTCTTCGCCGCCGAACACGCAACTGGTCGGGCGGCTGACCGGCAACTCGATCACCCGATCGACATGACCGTCCGGCGTCAACCTCAGCAGACAACTGCCGTCCCAGCGCGCGTTCCAGATGAAACCTTCGGCATCCATGGCTGAACCGTCCGGGCCACCGCGCTGGTCGGGGCCGTACCACACATACGCGGTGTCGAGGTTGCCGTCGGTGTGGATGAAATAGCGGTACAACGTAGCGTCGAGGCTGTCGGCGAAATACAGCGTAGTCGCGTCGTCGCTCCACAGCATTGTGTTGGGAATGCCCAAACCGCGAAGCAGCGGCGTAACCCGCGCATCGCGGTCGATGCGGAACAGACCACCGGTGCGCCGCAGGATGGGCAGGTCTTCGCCGTTTTCGCCGATATTGTTTTGCATGGTGCCGAGCCAGAGCCGGCCCTGTGCATCGCAGCGGGCTTCGTTGGGGCGATTGCCCGGTTGCGGGTCGGCGACACACAGCAGCGTCAGGCGCGGCTCCAGGCCTGGCGACTCCAGATCGAGCCGATAGACGCCACTGCTCAGTGTCACCAGCGCATCGCCGCTTGCGCAGGGGATGAAGGCGGACACGTGCTCCGGCATTTCCCAGATTTCCACGTTGGCACCGATCAGCCGCAGCGCTTGCTTGCCAGCGATATCAACCCAGTACAGCGCCTGCGTCGGCGCATCCCAGAAAGGGCCTTCGCCGAGCGTGGCACGGTGTTGGGTAACGGCAGTCCACGACATGAAACCTCCAGCATTATTGTTGTTCATGTGGGAGCGGGCTTGCTCGCGAAGACGGCGTATCAGTCAACATTAGCTTTGAATCGTAGGTCGTCTTCGCGAGCAAGCCCGCTCCCACAGGTTTTTTTAGTTGTCAGCCGGCTTTTTTGTCGGCCATGACTTTTGGGTAAAACCGTTTGATCGCCAGGTCGGCGTTGTCGATCAGGGTCATGCAGGCCCACACCCCGCGCGCGGCGTCGCGGGCAGCGATGGCATCGGCCATGTCTTTGTGGATCGGCAGCGTGCGACGCAGTTCGTCAGGGTCGGCGGCGGAGACTTCGAACGACACCGCCAGCAGCGCGCCAAGGGCCGGGACCATTTGCTCGATGAATTGATTGTGACTGGCGGCGAGGATGCACTCGTGAAAGGCCTGGTCGGCCCGGTTGTAATCGACGCCGCTATCCACGGCTCGCTCCAGTGCGTTATAGGCCTGGAGCACGGCGTGCACTTGTTCGGCGGTGGCGCGTTCGCAAGCCCAGCGCACGGCCATCGGCTCGATGGTGCGCCGCAGGTCGAGCAGGTCGTCGACAAAGTTTTCCGGCAAGCCGCTGCGTGACAGCCAGCCGACGACTTGCGGATCAAAGAGGTTCCAGCGCCGCACCGGCAATACCCGCGTGCCGACCTTCGGCCCGACTTCGAGCATGCCTTTGGCGACCAGGGTTTTGATCGCTTCGCGAATGACCGTCCGGCTGACACCGAGCTGTTCGCCGAGGTCAGCTTCGACCTTGATGGTTTCGCCGGGCTTCACTTGGCCTGCGGCAATCCAGCAACCCAGCCAATCGACCGTCGATGCATGAAAACTGCTGGACATGAGAACCTCGATTCAGGGACGGCACGACACCGTTCGCGATGGTGGGCCACGCTAATCATCATACGATTGGCTGTCAATTGGATTCTTCGGGAGATCCGGAGAGCAAATGAGGGAGCGGGCTTGCTCGCGAAAACGGCGTGGCATTCAACGCCTATGTCGCCTGTCACACCGCTTTCGCGAGCAAGCCCACAGTTTGATCCGGTTAAGGCTCGAGACCGATGCGGAAGAATTCGCCGCCACTCCACACACCCAGCCAGCGTTGCCCGTCGATTTCACGGCTCACGGCCAGTTCCACCAGTTGATAAAACACATTGCGGTGGATCAGCGCTTCGAGGTTGGTGCGCACGTGCACGTACGGCGCGGGCTCCTGGGTGACCGGGTCGATCACCACGCGAATCGGATGATCGACACCGGCCTCGGCGGTTTCATCGACATTGGTGGTGAAGCGCAACCGTTGTTCTTCACCCTCGCCCTCGACGTCCACGGCAATCGCCACGAACGGTGCATCGTCGACCTTGATGCCGACTTTCTCGACCGGAGTAATCAAAAAGTAATCATCGCCGTCGCGGCGAATAATGGTGGAGAACAGTTTGACCATCGGCTTACGCCCGATTGGCGTGCCCAGGTAATACCAGGTGCCGTCACGAGCGATGCGCATGTCGATGTCGCCACAGAAGTCGGGGTTCCACAGGTGGACCGGCGGCAAGCCTTTGGTTTTGGGGATTTGCCCCAACAAATCGTTGGCTTTCTGCGGACCACTCATGGCGTTCTCCTGTGTCTTATTGGTCGCTGAGCCCGATCAGGCTGCGCGCGTATTGTTCCAGCGGCGGGCCAATCAGGTCCTCTGGCTTGTTGTCGTGGAACGTCAGTAAACCGCCACGACTCTTGATGCGCGCAGTATCAATCAAATACTGGGTGCTGGTCTCGATCAACATGATCTGAATCACGCCGCTGTCGATCCCGAGGCGATCCACGGACTCCTGATCGAGCCATTCGTCCGAGTTGCCGATACGGTCATCGGCCTTGGCGAAACGCGTGTAAAGCAGGTAATGCGCACCGGCGGCACGGGCTTCGCCCATCGCCTGGTCGAGGCCTTCCGGCGCGCGGGCGCGGCGGACCATCGGGAAGTATTCGATAAAACCGTTGAAGGCTTCTTCGGCCACCACGTTAGGCCGCGGATAGGGGCTGCCCGGCGGCGCGAAGGCACCCTGGGCAATGTAGATGAACGAGTCCGGCTGAATGCGCAGGTTGTTCACCCGGCGGCTGTCGCTGTGATCCAGCAGGCCCGAGTCACTCATCTGATAACGAACACCTTCGCCCATATCGCTGACATTCATGCAGCCACCAAGCGCCAAAACGGCCAGCAGCAAAACCAGGCTACGCATCCTACCCTCCAGAGGCCGGTGACGGAAAACCGGCGAATGGGCGTTGGATGCAGCTTCCGCGCCAGTCCTTGAGTCTTTCGATATTTCAAGCCTGGAAACAAAACCCGTGGCGAGGCGGCTCGCCGCCGTTCGGCTGCGCAGCAGTCGTGAAATTGTGGCGTTGAAAGAATGCAGAGGGCCGCTTCGCAACCCGACGGGGCGGTACGGCGGTCCGGCAAGCCCCCTCGCCACAGGGCCTAATCAGCCGCCGATGATTTTCATGACGGTCGCGCCACCAGAGAACGCCACTTCCTGCTTGTCCCCCAACGCTTTCACCAGCAACCGCTGCAACGCCGGCAGAGCCTGGTGGCGCGGCTTGTCGAGCAAATCACCGACGTAGTGACGGTTGCTCGACGACAGACAGCCATGCAGCCAACCGGTGGACGACAGGCGCAGGCGCGAGCAGGTTCGGCAGAAAGGCACGCTTTCGTTGGCGATCACCCCGAAGTGGCCATGCCCTGGAATGGCGTAGCGCACCGCGGTGGCGTCAACGGGCGCATCGGCTTGAAGGTATTCGTAGCGCTCGCCAACCAGGCTCAGCAACTGCTGGAGGCTGACGAACTGCTGAAGAAAGGCGTTGTTGTCGCTGGCCAGGTGGCCCATGCGCATCAACTCGATAAAGCGCAGCTCGTAGCCACGCTCCAGGCAGTAATCGAGTAGCGGCATCACCTGATCAAGATTCTGCCCTCGCAGCGGCACCATGTTGACCTTGATCTTCAGGCCGGCCGCGTGAGCTTCGTCCATGCCATTGAGCACCGTCGCCAGATCGCCACCACGGGCAATGCTGCGAAACGCGTTGGCGTCCAGGGTATCGAGCGAGACGTTGATACGACGAATGCCGGCGTTCACCAGCAATGGCAACTTTTTTTCCAGCAACTGGCCGTTGGTGGTCAGGCTGATGTCTTCGAGGCCCATCGTGCCGACGGCGGTCATGAACGCTTCAAGTTTTGGGCTGACCAGCGGCTCGCCACCGGTAATGCGCAAGCGCTCGATGCCCGCTGCTTCGATCAGGTAGGCAACGCCGCGTGCCATGGCTTCGGCCGACAATTCATCCTGCGCAGCCACCAACCGCTTGCCGTTGGGCACGCAGTAGGTACAAGCGTAGTTGCAGGCGGAGGTCAGGCTGAGCCGCAAATTGCGGAAACGCCTGCCTTGACGGTCAACGATCATGGATCACTCCGGCGATAGAAAATTCGAACCCGCAAAACTTGACTCACAAATCAAGTTTTAGCAAGTCCCAAGCCTGAGTATATTCCTGCGGTACTGCGCCATGTTGCGAAAACACGGCGCAATAAGGGAGCTGAATGGATCAGCTGCTCGGGGTGTCGGTGTCGCGTTTGCGCTTGTTGCCCATGCGCACGCCGATGTCCATCAGGAACTGGAAGAAACCTTCCTGATCTTCGAGCACGTTGCTCCAGAACGGCGAGTGATACAACGCGACCGCACCGTGCACCAGCGCCCAGGACGCGCAGTAATGGAAATACGGCGGCACGTCTTCGAGCTTGCCTTCACTGATGCGGCCCTTGATCAACAAGGTCAGGCGTTCGAAATTCGAAGCGCGGATCTTGTGCAGCTCCTCGACCATCTCCGGCACCTGATTGCCCTTTACCACCTTCTCTTCCAGGCGGTCGAACAAGCGATAGCGTTGCGGGTCGCGCATGCGGAATTCGAAGTAAGCCCGGGACAGCGCTTCCTTGTCCTTGTCGACATCTGCCGAATGCAACAGCTCGTTCAAATCGCGCTCGTAATCGAGCATCAGGCGCAGGTAGATTTCGGCCTTGGATTTGAAGTGCTTGTAGATCGTGCCTTTGCCGATACCGACGGCATCAGCAATCATCTCGACGGTGACACTGTCTTCACCTTGATCGAGGAACAGCTTGAGCGCGGTATCGAGAATTTCTTGCTCGCGGCGACGAAACTCACGGACCTTACGAGGTTCTTTATGCATAAGAAAAGGTCTGTAGGGGTCAAAATTCGAAGCCGCGTATTATGCCTAACTTACGCAAAAATGCACGGATCATCCGACCATATCTGTGTTTCCAGTTGATTTCACGCAGGCTCTTCAGTTGATGAGAACTCTTCCGAAGCGGGCGTATTCCAAAATTGTTTAAAAACCGGGGCCGCTAAACTGGACTCGGCGCAATACTGATCAATACTTGAACTGTCGGCGAGACATCTCCCCCAAGTGTTGCGCCGATATAGGTACCAACGGACCGCGTGCCTTTGTTTTACTCCTAATGGTCTTAACCCGGATTCACCCCCCAGAACCCGGGTTTTTTTTGCCTGCGATTTAGCCTTTCACGTGCGCCAGCGGGAACAGCCGCTTGAAGTTTTCAGTGGTTTGCTCGGCAAATCGTTCAAAAGGCTCACCACGCAACATTGCCAGAAATTGCGCAACCTCTCGCACGTACTGCGGCAGGTTCGGCTTGCCGCGATAAGGAATTGGCGCGAGGTACGGCGAGTCGGTTTCCACCAGCAAGCGGTCAGCCGGCACCTTGCTCGCGACATCCCGCAGCGCATCGGCATTGCGAAAAGTGACAATACCGGACAGGGAAATGTAATAACCCATGTCCAGTGCGGCTTTGGCCATGTCCCAGTCTTCGGTGAAGCAATGCAACACACCGGCCTGAGGCAACGCTGCTTCGCGCAACAGGTTCAATGTGTCGGCGCGCGCGCCACGGGTGTGGATGATCACCGGTTTGCCAGTCTGCTCGGCGGCTTGCAAGTGCAGGCGAAACGATGCCTGCTGCAACTGCGCCGCTTCCGGCTCGTAGTGATAATCCAGACCGGTTTCACCAATCGCCACCACGCGCGGGTGATTGAGTTCCTGCAACAGCCAATCCAGCGCCGGTGCGGCACCCGGCTGCACGTCCAGCGGATGCACGCCCACCGAACAATCGACGTCGTCATAGCGCTCGGCCAGGGCTTTGACGTCGGCGGCGTTGTCGACACTGACGCCGATACACAGGAAGTGCCCTACTCCGCTCTGCCGGGCCGCATCGAGCGCGGCATCCAGTGAGCCGTCGTGGGCGGTGAGGTCAAGACGATCAAGGTGACAATGGGAATCTACGAGCATAAAAGGGCTGCAACTTACATCGTATGAGTGGGACGGTCGGACTTCAGGGCTCCGGCCAGATGGGTTTCGATTCGGCTGCGCGCAGTGTTGTCGCCATCGTTGAACTGCACGCCAACGCCAGCGGCGCGGTTGCCCTGCGCGCCTTTGGGGGTAATCCAGGTGACCTTGCCGGCGACTGGAATCTTCTCGGCGTCATCCATCAGGTTCAGCAGCATGAACACCTCGTCGCCCAACTTGTAGCTTTTGTTGGTCGGGATAAACATCCCGCCATTCTTGATGAATGGCATGTAGGCCGCATACAGCACGGACTTGTCCTTGATGCTCAGGGACAAAATGCCGTTGCGCGGCCCTGGATTGACGGCTTCATTCATGCTGACCTCCACTGCTGATGTTCAGAGTCTAGGCGCTGTCGCTTACTTCTGGATAGGCAGAGACGCCCACTGCACCAGCAGCGCCTCCAGCAGCAACGCCGGATTGAGGTTGGCCTTGCTCATGACTTTTTGCCGCTGGGCAAGGATCCAGTCCTGGATTGCCAGGACTTTGTCCTGGGCGGTTTTCTGCGCCAGGTACTGAATAACCTTGCGCATATCCGCCAGGCCGAGCCCCGCTTCATCCTGAGTCAACTGATAACGCAGGATCAGGCTCGACCAGTCACAGAACCAGTCGAACAGCAGCAACTGCGGAATGCTTTTCCATTCTTCGGCCAACTGCGTCGGCGATTGCTGCTGCTTGAGCAACTTCTTCACGCCTTCGACCACCAGCGTTCGCTGCTCGCGCACGCCTTGGGCCTGCAATTTGACGGCGCCCAGTGGCGAGCCGGCGGCCAGCGTCAACAGCTCGACGCGCTCGTCTTCGGAATTGTCCGGCAACGCCTTGAGCAGCCACGCAAGGCTCATGGCCTCGCTCGGCAGCGGGCAGGCCTGCTGCACGCAACGACTCTTGATGGTCGGCAACAACCGACTGGTCTGGTGACTGACCAGCAACAACACGGTATCGCCGGACGGCTCTTCCAGGCTTTTGAGCAAGGCGTTGGCGGCGTTGACGTTCATCGACTCGACCGGCTCGATCAGCACCACTTTGCGGCCGCCCATCTGCGAGGTCTGGACCACGAAGCTGACCAGATCGCGCACCTGGTCGACCTTGATTGCCTTGTCGGCTTCTTCCGGTTCCAGGATGTAATTGTCCGGATGGCTGCCCGCCTTCAGCAACAGACAGGATTTGCATTCACCGCACGCGTCCTGTGGGGTCGGTCGCTGGCACAGCAAACTGGCCATCAAGCGTTCGGCCAGTGCACGCTTGCCGATCCCGGCCGGGCCATGCAACAGATAGGCGTGCGCGTGTTGCTTGCGACCGGCCAATTGCTGCCAGAGGCCGTCCTGCCACGGATAGGCTTCAGCCACGGGTCAACTCCAGCAGACGCGGGAGCAAGGCGTCCAGCGACTGCTGAACCTGCGCCAGCGGCTGAGCCGCATCGACCAGCACGTAACGCGCAGGGTCCGCTTCGGCACGCGTGAGGAACGCACGGCGCACGGCATCGAAAAAGGTTCGGCCTTCGAGCTCGAAACGATCCAGACGCCCACGCGCGCTGGCGCGGGCCAGGCCGACCTCCACCGGCAGATCAAAAATCAGTGTCAGGTCCGGACGCAGATCGCCCTGAACGAAAGACTCCAGTGCGGCGATGCGCTCCAGCGACAAGCCGCGACCACCGCCCTGATACGCGTAGGTCGAATCGGTAAACCGGTCGCACAGGACAACGGCGCCACGGGCCAGCGCCGGGCGAATCACCTCGGCCAGATGCTGGGCGCGCGCGGCGAATACCAGCAACAGCTCGGTATCCGGGTTCATGACTTCATCCACGGGCGCCAACAACACTTCGCGAATCCGCTCGGCCAACGGCGTACCACCCGGCTCGCGGGTCAGCACCACTTCGATACCGGCGGCGCGCAGACGCTCGGCCAGGTATTCACGGTTAGTGCTCTTGCCGGCGCCGAAAACCGCTATGGGGGAAGATGTAAACCGACGCTCCTTCCATTTTCGGAAAGCCGAAAACGGAAAAAACACCGCAAACATTAGGTTGAAAAATCGACTCAAGAAAAGTAATCCGTGAAAAATACGAAAAATGTAAACCTAGCTAGATATCGGCAAAAATCACAGGTGAAATGTAAACCTGACAACCGAATCGCCGTCCGATTCATGCTTCCTCGTCGGCGACAAATGTAAACCTACACCAAAAATGGAATCGGGAGGTTACTGAGAACCTCATCACTTCGAGCGAGCGCAGCATTCTACTCGATAGGCGCATTCCCTTGCCCCTCCTAATATTTCGCATCCAATCTGTTTATTTTCGCGAAAGCTTCCGCTGCCTGGAGTGAAGTTTGTAAAGATCCCCAACTGAAGTTCTCTCGCCCACCACCCCCGCAGGAATGCCCAAGATGCCACGCATGGACGCTACGACCCTATACATCATTGGCAACGGGTTCGACCTTCATCACGGATTGCCCACAAGCTACTCAGACTTCAAGGCACCTGGAAGTGGCCGATCATGAAACCCATGACTGGGTGCAAAGCTATATACCTGCCGACGGAAAATGGGCAAATCTGGAGCAGGCCCTGGCTGAGTTGGACATCGACAACATCGTGTCCGACATGGAGTGTTTTCTGGGGGCGTACGCAGATGATGAGTGGAGCGATGCGGGCCACCATGACTTTCAATATGAGGTCGATCGGGTTGCTGAGGGGCTTTCCAAGACATTGCTGGGGCGGTTTGCGGACTGGGTGCGATCTATCACGATGCCTGACCGCCGTCTTAAGGCCCGCACGCAACTTAGCACCCAACTGCATTAACGCGAGAGCGTGAGACGTGAGGACGCCCTAGGCGCGAGAACAGCGCCGTCTCTCACTGCACACTAATATTTCTCTTCCACCTCGTCGAATGAACCCGGCATGTATTTATAGCCTTCCAAATTATTATAGGTACCCATCGAATCATTCACCACAAACTTCCCCCCTAACAAATAGCCTGGAAGCAAACGCTTTCTGACTTCGGCAGAAAATAAGTTAAGTGCATAAACTAGGTTGCAGTGAACTTTATACAAGTCAATGCGCCATGCGTCGCTCTCTGCATACATCGAATCATATACCTCCTGAGAGCGCCAAATCTGTTTCCAACTTTTATCGTGATACCACCATTTGTGGTCAGGGGTCAGCGCAGCATGATTGGAACCTGTAAAGTGTTCTACCAGCGCATCCACTCTCTTGACCAACTCCAATAAAGCACTCTCCAATCCGACGTCCGCCCCCGGTAAATCAGTTATAAAAACAAGGGTAGTGAATTCAGAGAAATCGTCAATAATTTTCCGCTCAATGCCGCCCCCGATCAGGTTATCACTGATGTTCATCCAATAATGCAAATACAGCCGCTCTGTGGCTTGATTGAGCAAGTGCGAATATATAGTGTCTGCGGCAGTCTTTTCCTCCCCCAACGCTCCGAGTAAATGTTCGATTACGTCATCAGGTAGCGAGAACAACTTCCCTTCGAGCTGGCTGGCGACGTACACTTCAGCATGCGTTAATCCATGAGCAACTTTCAGCTCCTGCACAGCGGTGTATATATGTGCAGGCGCTCCGCGAAACTTATCATTGAGCACAAAGAAAAACTCTTTGACCGTAGAAGTTTTTTCCCAGTATCCCTTAAGGGTCGCAAAGTCGTGCTTCATTTTAGCAATAGCGCTTTCAGTGTTGTTTGGAAGATCTTCTGGCGCGTAGCACTGATAATATTGCCCACTGCCCGACACCCAGCCATCATTGCCTCGGTCGCCTATATTCCCATGTGGTTTAACCGCTTTGAATCCAGGATCGATGTAGCTCATTATCTTGACGAAGAGATCTTCGTATCTCTGTCCGTCAGCCTCGTGCACGAGGAGTTTGAATTTTGTACGCTGCATCGCCGACATCAGGAGATTCTCCAACACATGGTTAAATAAGCACAATCTTTGGAACTCATACGCACGGACAACGAAGCCAACGCAGCCGGGTAACTGAAAGATCAAGCGACGTACGCTTAAAGCGTTTGAGGTATCAGTTACGTACTTCCATCCGCTCCAATGTCCTTACAGCTCACTACCAGCGCTGAAGCGCGATGCTCGCTCCAACCCGCTGCGGTACGCATTCTGACCGGAATCACGCCAAGACCCAACGGCCAATAAAGATTTTTCGACCCTTTTGAGCTATCGCCTTGATAACTGGAAACCGTCATCAAATTCAGGGATGAAATCACGCAAAACTACTAACCTGTCGGGCACCTGTCGTGTTGCGTCATTCACGGTTTCTTCATCATCCACGTACCGACCACCTGATGGAGCTGAACCATGGATACCACCAACACCACCGGCCAACCTCGAATGCTGAGCATTGACGAATTTGCCGCCCTCATCCGGAGTATGCGGGAGGCTTTTCAATGGTCTCAGGAAACCCTTGCGGAGCTGGCGGGCCTTAATGTGCGGACGGTACAGCGTGTTGAAAACGCGAAATCCGCCAGCATCGATACCCGTCGCGCGCTCGCTAGAGCATTCGAAATCGAAGACATCGACGCTTTCAACAAACCTTTCGCCATTCCTACTGAAGAAGAAATGGCGAAGGAGAAAGCTAGACTTGAACGCGATTACATCACGCTGCCGGCGCTCCCTCTCACCACTGGACAGCAACTCGCAAAGCTTGCTGAGACTTCCACGATGGACATTTCCCAACCTGGATGTGAGATGAAGCGTGAGGCGCACGAGGTTTTTGCGTCACTGATAGACTATTTCCGAGACTACCGGGACTGTGCAAGCGAGTACTCGGAAAGCAGCAAATTTGCAGTCTACGACGAGATGCAATCGCTGCTGGATGAACTGCAGCGTCTTCAGGTCTCACTCAGCTACGCAACTCGCGAGGTGCACCTGACATTCACCACGGATCGGAAAGATGCAAAGCCGCTGAATGCACACGTGTCGTATTTGATCGCGTTCGAACGTGGCAAGGCCCCGACTGAATTTGCAGTCTCGAAAAAATTGACCGCCCCCAGCTGACCTGCTCCGATCGCAGTCTGAACTGTATTCCAAACCTATAAATTTCGAAGCCTAAAAGAGTGGAGCTATGCCTGAAAAGATCATTTATCTGGACAGCAATGACTATTCAGCGCTTAGCAAAACGCATCTGTCCGAGTCGGAAGCACAGGTTCGATCGACACTCCTGGCGCTGAAAGCTTCAGGCGATGCCGTCTTCGCTTTTTCCGGCGCACACATTTCCGAAATGGCGCCGATGGATCAGCCATACGCCGATGCCGCCATTCGGCGTACGGGACTCTTGAAAGATCTCTGTGAACGAAATGCAATGATCTCGTTTGACAGATTGATCAAGGCCGAACTTGAAAGTCTGGTGGCCCAGCGCTCTGACCGGATCCAGGTGATGGACGCGAATGGCCAATGGTTCCCCGAACTCGGAGCACTGGTAAGCCCGCTGGATAGCCTCGATATCTCAGGCACTCTGGATAAACAGGCTCAAGATGCATCGCTTAATCGTAAGGGGCGCCGAGCTCTCAGGGCGACCACATTGAGCAAGTCAGGCAATTTTCGATCGAATTTGGGCCACCTCGGAAAGCCAAATCTTGATGAGTTTCTTGAAACGTTTCCGATGCGGCCACAGGACGCTCAAGTGCTTCATAATTTTGTGATGGGGAAAGCAAGCCGGAAAAAAGCTGATGAGGCACTTCTGGAAAGCCTTCGTGACCCGACCTACATGGCGCAGTGGTTTCGGGAGCACCATCATAAGCTGGGAGCAATTGGTGAGTGGGTGAGGCGCCCGGCGCAAAACTTGATCACGACGATGGAGACGAACTTTGAAAAGCTACGCACCGTGCTGACCCGTATGCCTGCAGACGAGCGAGCAACCACATTGGGCAGTTTCAATAATAGCTTCTGGGTCAAAGCTCAGAATGAGGGCATTCTTGATATCGTCAATCAACTGCTCTCAACTTGGCTACCAGACGCCCCTCCCTGCAAAGATATTTCCATTGTCGACGAGTACTGCCCAGGTTTGTCGACATGCTTGCGAGGGCTCTACAGCTCGGTACGCAACTCCTTCGGAACAGGAACCCGAGTAATGAAGCACAGCGATTTCGTCGATGTTATCCACGCGCTCTACGTGCCCTACGTTTCATTCTTCCGAGCTGATGCGTACATGGCCAGCATACTGCAGCCGCTCGCCAAGCGTTTTGGGACACAGGTTCATTCATCAACGAGTTCTTTGATTAAGGCGTTAGAAGCTCCGCAGCCTTAACCAAAGACTCGAATATGACGCTCCGCTAGTAGATATTTGTTCGACCCGCTCACTGTTTCGCCAGCACCGTAGGGTGGCTTCCTCGCAGGCCCGACACCGCCAAACTTAGGCTCCACTTGATCTTATCGATGGCCTTGTATGTCGGTATCCAGTCCAGCGCTAAATGGTACTGAAGCTTAAGATTCTCACGGTACCCCTCCAGTCTCCGACGGGTCTTTTCGTTCAAGTCAGGGTTGAGTAGCTTGAGGGTGACGTCCAAAAGACGTTCTTCGTATTGCGCTTTCCACTTATTACGGAACATGGCGTGAACAAATGGCATAACGGTCAAAACGCCTAAATTGACCTGCAAAGCGAGACACGTGTTGTCGAAGGTCAAAATCCCCTGGTGATTGAGTGCGAGTAGCGACATGACAGGCATCGAGGCGCAGGCAACGACGAACTGTGCCCTCCCCGGTACACCAATGAGCGCTTGGTTGAAAGGATGGTATCTGATCATCTTTGTTTCGCCCCCCATGAATGGTTGATTGAAAGAATTACAGATACTTCGCAGAGTGCCAAGTCAAAAACAGCGCTGGAAAATCGCCACGGTGCCAACGTTATGACTCAAGCCTCTCATGGAGAGGAGTTAAGCTTTCGCCCGAACTGGAACATCACATCCTCAAGCCAGCGACTGTAGGCAGCCTGTGAAGCCGGGATCATTAATTGGCGCTCCTCAAGGCTCTGCTCTGGACGATCGGGCATCGAAAAGCTGCTGCTGGAGCCCGTTGGTGGCTCCGCAAACTGCTTATGAACCACACCGTACAATCCAAGCTGGAACCACCCACCCTTCCCTTCGTTTAAAACATCGAACGCCGTCTGCGCCGCCTTTATCACAAATGTGGGGGATATGTAGTAGGAGTTGAAGGGGTTGTCGGATGTAGCGGGGTTTTGCTCCATCAGGCCTTCGGAGTGAATTTGATTCTGGCTCACAGTGTTGACTACTTGCAGGCCATCCGATCAGCAGCTGGGGTAAAGGAAAGTCGGAAAGACCTTGTGAAGTCCTTTGACGAAAAATTCGCGGTATCGGGCGCGCATCTAAGTAACCGCAAAATGGAGCTGATCGACGCGATCAACAATGCGCTCAAGCATATTAGGGTTGATCCACTGCGATATAAGAGCCTGGGTGAGCGCTATGGACAGATTTCTTTTCAGAGCTTGGTAGAGGATGAGGGCCGCGTGCTGTGCCATCTGGAAAACTACTGCTTCGACTATTGTCGGGTTGTGCTTCTGCCAGCGTTAAGGGCATTGGCTAATTGGGAATTTGACAGTGCAGAAAGCGTGCTGGAATTTGCCAAAGGTGAGGTGACCATTGAGCATTGGAATTACTCCGACACCTATGATCCTCTAGACCCTTCCACGGCAATTGATCGGATGATTGAAATCTGCTCATCCCCCTGCAAGAACTGCGAAGAGGACGGTGACCCGTGTCGCTGCTCCCACTATGTCTTCGCGGGAGATGAGGGTCGCTTCGAACCGCTGTATGCAGCTTCGGAAGGAGAACTTGAAGAGCTGATGATCCACATATCGCCCTCGTACAGTCGAGCATAAGGAGTATTTACAGGTCAGAGCTCACCTCATGGACACTAGTTGACCCCAGACGATTTGATGCCCGCTGTCACCTAGGGATACGCATGACAACATGATGGGAAGAAACCGCACGCGGCTCAAACCTAAGCTGTCGCAACCATTATTTACCCGCCTTCACTTGAACGTATCGGCGCAAAGCATCCGTTCGATGCAGTGACTCCGATGTGTGAGCGAGCCTGTGGCAATTCGCGCACAGCAGCGCTAAATCCTGCACGTTGGTTTTTCCCTTATGGTCTGCATGAGCCAGCGGAATCTGGTGGTGGCACTCAATTACCTGAAAGCCCTCCGTTCCGTAAAGCGCGTAAAAATCAACACCACACGCCTCACACTCAAGCTTTTTCGTGTGAAAAAAACGCTCGCTCTTCATCCGCTGAGAAACACCCTTGGCTCGCTCGCGCCGACGATGCTGCTTCATTTGCAGAGATCCTTCCGAATACTCGGGGGCAACCAAGCGTTCCATTGCTTTCACGAATTTAGAATGAAGCGCCGCCACTTGATTTGATTGGACGTTTAAATGCAGTAAATCGCCCTGATTGTAAAAATCAAAGTACTCCACGACGTGAACGAAGACCTTGGAAGAATCCTCATCCAATGGGGCTCGTCTCCAATCAACTGAGCAAACCTTCTCTGCCGGCCCATGGTGAACGCATCGGCTTGAATATGGGCAGGTAGGCAAGCACTCCAAATCACTCGGCGTGTGCCATCTGTTCCCACCAGGCATCAGAGAGTCCAAAATGCGTTGATCCTCTTTGGTCAAACTCACTGCTTCTTGCACCAGCATTTAAACCCTCCCTTGGAACAACCGAGATGGCCCGTTTGAGCGGGCTTGGCAATTAATCGAATAATCGATATTGACAGCATCACAGCCCAGCCTGAATCACACTCCAATATCCAGATGAAGCCGAAACTCTATCAATTCTTCTGGAACCACTTGAGGCGGGAGGGCCTGAATCAGGCTCAAATTCAAATAGCGTCTGTGACGATTCAACATCGATAGCGACGTTGCCTTTTTTGCGACCGGAGACTCAATACCAGCTAGCCTGAGCCCCTCACTCAACGCGTTTAACACATCAACCCCGACCCATTCCGAACGCAGCAGGCCAACCACGTTAGTACTGCTGGTATTCACGTACTCACGCATGCACTGATTCACAAACGCGCTCAACCCTTGG
The DNA here is from genome assembly GCF_050280905.1 of Pseudomonas sp. NPDC086278. Taxonomy (NCBI): domain Bacteria; kingdom Pseudomonadati; phylum Pseudomonadota; class Gammaproteobacteria; order Pseudomonadales; family Pseudomonadaceae; genus Pseudomonas; species Pseudomonas sp. NPDC086278. The sequence continues at coordinate 22,523 of NZ_JBNNWE010000054.1, read as the reverse complement.
CTACCTAGATGCTGAAATGCTTGCCGCCAGAGTCGCGTCTCCATCGCTGCGGTAATGTTCATGCCCTTCCTAAAACGTTGGGAGTTGTAGCTGGCGAAACTCAACGTACAGGTGTTCGTAGCCAGCCCAGTACCAAGCTCAAACGAAGAATTGACATTAACGCACTGTCTGGCGGCAGCCTTTCGTTTTTGCGGCGAATTTAAGATGGCGACAAATTTTCTGTGTCGAGGACAATCCCCATTTGGGGAATCTTCTGTGCAGCGAGGCTAAAATGATGGCACAGCCCCATCCTTCCACAAAGCGGTTTCCAGAGGGAGCAAGCAACGTTGTGAGCACCGCGACCAGCGTGCCGGCTCCACTGTCTGGTCACCAGGCTCAGCCATTGCCACATGAGCGAGTCTGATCGCGATTTCTATCAGGGCCCAGGATATGTACCGTAAGAACCATACTGAACACGAACCGCCACTGGAAATCACCGACGAGCACGGTAGGAAAATCAAAAATCCGAACCAGATCACTGTGAATCAGCATGTCACCGCCCGAAAGCACCTCGCAGAGTGGTCTGGTAGCGACGGCCGCATTTCCATTGTTGATATAGAAACAGGCAAGACCATTCAGGCCCGTCCCGACGATGCCTTCGTCGTATCACGCTTGTGGGATCAGCCCATGGAAGCGGGCACGGTCAAATCGACCGAAGATAAATACCAGGAGGAAATCGCTAGGCTGCGAGCCAGCAACAAAATTTCCAACCATAACCTTATCACTGAGTATTTCGTGATGATGGGCGCGCGTGCCTACTGCGCCGCCAAGCCCCGTCCCGATCACGAGCCCACAATGCACTCCCCTACGTTTACACCTACCAAGGAGGAGCTTGAGCTCGATGAGCTGGAACAGGTCAATGACTCAGTACGCTTCATTCGAGGCTTCAGTGAACAGAGCACTTCAAGGCTAGTCGTGTTATTGGCGATGACCACCATTTACCTTAGATACACTACGCGCTTGAAGGATTGTCAGTGGGTCGCATTTGCGACGTTAGGTGAGAAATTCATCCTTCCGGATTCTCTGTGGTTTCTCCTTGAGCAAAATTTTCTCCTTCTACCGGTCAGCCCTGACCTCATCCTCATAGAGAGCAGGATTCATGATGAGCTCAGCGATTCCGGCATGTTAAACGCTGAGTCGCTGAACATTTTTTTGAAGCAGAGCGTGCGCCAACATTACGTGTCAACGCCAGGCAAAAACTGAGTCGAGTTCGAACTCCGTGGGTCGGAGTTCGCTTTCCGACACTCGAACGGAATGACGGCCTCATACAAAGTCACGATTAAGCATTAGAATGAGACTCGGGCGCTCTTTGCGTGGGCTCTATTTCCATTCTTCATGAGCCTAGCGCCATTTCGCACGTAACGGGGTTAATACGACGGCTGCCAGAGAGTCAATCAAAAGTCAGATGTAAGACTATGAAAGCGCTTTGCTGCATGGTCGCACTCAAATATATAACTTCCATATTGCTCCGCGTCAAATACAGCCCTTATAAATAGCTTGGCGCCTGCATCCTACTGGGTTTGCGGAAGAGCAATACAATCATCCCATGAAAAAATAGTTGCGCCACCTTTTGCTCCACCGGCATTATCATAAAAACAATAAGAAAAGGTCGCCAAAATGTCTAAACTCATAGTCGTTTCGTTATCAGATCTCTTGAGAGAGAGAACACCTACAAAGACTATATCCAATATAAAAGAGCAAAAAAGCAAGAAACTAAGTAAATTTCAATCTCTTGGGTCTCTTTTTCGCTCGGCAGATATGATGGCTGAAGGAGACGTTGTCGATAAGCTCAACGTACTGCAGGATTTTGGCAACAAAGTCGACAGTCTCGGTTTTGATTATTACGCCCCTTTGCACTTACTATCCTCTCCAAACTGGAAGATCCGGATGAGCACCGCGTGGTGCCTTATCGGCGATGCTGAGCGAAACATCGCCAGGCAGTTGGACTACGATATCATTCACAACTTTTGGCCAGACACTTCGTTTTGCGAGGTTGGCTGGGATGATGAAGTGAAGCGCTGGTTCACCTCCCTCCCCTGCTCACTCAATGTTTCGGCTGAGCTCAAGATTGCGGCATTCGTGGGGCAGCCCTCGCGGGATGTACTTGTATTCGCTGATTAAACGTGAACCCCTTAAACCACCGCCAATGAACTATTTTAGATTCGCAGTGAGGATCGACAAGTAATATGGCTTACCAGCCCGATCGGTTGCACAAGCGTTGCCGGTGCTAAGAAGGCGAACTTTCTGATAACTAGGCTATTAAGCCTAGGCCGGGCTTCAGGTATTGCCCGCTGATTGGCTCCCACTGCAAGATAAAGTATGAGCCGAGAGCCCTGATACTCGGTCTCATACGGGGTCATGCCGGATCTCAAAAAGATAAAGATAGGTCAGAACCGAATATGAGATTTCACCAAAGCTCCCCATTCATGGACTATCGAGATAACCTGATTCTTGCCGCGTTGGTTGAACTAGATCATTTGGAACGCCTCAGAGCGTCCTCGTTTAGCCTGTCCAACGCCCTAGGCTCCTTTAGGAAACCTGAAGTACTGCTGGATCTTGTCAACGAACTCGCCTACAACGCTATCGATCGCGTGGTGCCGGAGATGATTGCCAAAATGGTACAAGAAGAGCTGGAAGAGATGCCGATCGACGCGAAGGAACTGGACGCTGTCCTCCAAAAGCCGATCGGCTCGGCGCTACAGATGCTTTAACGCTAGCAAGCGCAACCGTTCGCGGCGCCCGTATGTATTAAAGAAATATGCACTATCGAACTCCAGTGACTTGGTGTAAATGACCTTGGATTTCTTAGTGGCGTTTTCAATCTCAGCCACAACGAAATCAATAGCGTCACTACCAAAATCCTCCTTACCAAGACGGTGATTATTGAAATAAAATCGAAGACTGGAACCTTTTACGCTGGGCTTACGCTCGACGTTTCCGTACTTATTGACTCCAAACCCAGCAGAGTGCTCTTTAATTTCTTTCGCAATGAAGTCATCAACTTTGATACCCCATAAATCGCGCGCCTCGGTCATATATGCGAAGCCGAATGGCAAATTATAGAGATTGATGCACCGATACTTATGCCCCTCACTCGCTTTAAAGTCCTTGAGCATCTCCGCTATCAGGTCATCTGTTAAGGTGATACCTATAGCCTTTTCTAGCGTCGAGACCACTAAATGAATGTGGTTAATCAACGCTTCTCGGATTTCATCATTTCGTTCTTTGCTTTTTCGGGGAGTTTTGCTGTCAAACTTTTCCGGGTTATGGAACGGACAGTCCTCGTAAGCTCCTTGGTCGTGTTTTGCCAAACCAGAAACTGAACTTCCCGTGTGCCTGGCGTACAGAACCTGAGCATCCGTTTTAGGGACAAGCCGGTTAACCAGGGTTACAGGGTTTTCACATGCGGGGCACAACGCATAGGACTTGACCTCCCGCCCATCATTCCTGACGTACGTCTCGGCTCTGTGGGTTTTACCGTTGTAATTACGCTGAGTGAGAACCACAGGTACCTTTGGCTTTTCTAGAGTACTGAATACGTTCAACTTTTTTCCTTAAAGTATCGTAAGGCCGATGCCTAGGATTCGCGATATCGGGCTCACGGAGCCGCGCTTCAAATTTCAGGCACTCATAATGGCTAAGAGCCACCATCCTGACAAGGGGATAGGCATGGCCCAGTGTCGAGGATCATCGATTAGCGCCAAACCCCCTGCGACAGCGTTATGGCGCTCTCGCACGGCAGGTGTTTCGCTGAGAGGTCGATGCCACGCTGTCGCAGTGCTGAAGATTTTGAGGTCTGCCGGGAGCGACCGCTGACTCAGGGTCGATTGGCATTTCCCATGCCTTTCCACTTGCGGTCTTGGCGATTGGTTCTAGGGTATTGATGGCACGCCTAGAAACCACGGTGACGGGATATACGCCACTGTTGTCGGTTGCAAGCTGCCCCCCTTGAAATCAACCATTTGGATATCGAGACAAGTATGTCAACGCACATCAAGCCAGGCCCGAAACCGAAACGTGACGACGGAAAGGATGACAGAAGGCATCACGTGAACCCCGAAACCAAGCCGAAGCATCCAACACTTCCCACCCACAAACCTGAAAAGTAACAACGGTATTGGGGTGATATCAGCACGGCTCGCAGTCCCGTCCTGACCTCCATGTTTGTCCGGCCGGCCCGAACGGGCCGGCTATGGCATTGATCGGTCAATCAGCTGAAATTTGAACGCCTAACCCACGCAGGGCAGTCTGATTTCGAAGCAGACACCATCACCCAAATTGCTGGCGGTCAGGCTACCGCTCAGACGTGAAACGAAGGTCTTCGCCATATACAGCCCCTGGCCAAGATGATCCCCCTCCCCGGCGCCGTCTCGCACAGAGACGCCATATTCAAAGATTTCTTCGATAGGGTCATTCGCGATATGAGGGCCACAATTTTTTATCGTGACAACGGCGTCGCCCTGCTCCAGATAGCCATCGACAATAATGTCAGTATCAAGCGTTCTAAAATCCTGGGCGTTGCTGATGATCGCGGTCAGCACCGACTCCAGCATGTCAGCGTCAACCATCACATAAAGGGCAGAATCGCTGCCGACATATTTGATACCCGCCGTTATCGACTCAGCGGCGTTCATCAAGTATTCCGTTATGTTTTCCTTAGTAATGTTTCCAGATAAGGAGTTCATGGCCTCTTGTGGGCTTTTGAATATGAAATTATCAGAAGTCTCTTGCCCCAAGGAAGCTCCATATAAATACTTGACTGCGAATGAGATCCTCCGTACGAAGCGTGTACTGGGGTCGGTATCATCATTGTGGCGAAGCATCAAATCCTGCAAGGGAGATCTGATTTCATGACCTATCGCACGTAGAAAATGGTGTTCCCGTTTCGAGCGCTCTAAAGCACTACGGCCATACGCCATGAGCGCCTCATGAAGCTCTGAGATGTTCCGCCAAAGAACGCCTACCTCGCTCTGACTTTCTTTTATTTCAAATGGCAGCTTGTATTCATGAAGGGCGTTGTACCTCTCTTTCATATGCAACGTATTGCGCCGAACTTTGTAAAGTGGTGTCAGTACGAAAACACGCAGAATCACGTAGGATATGAACAACAGGACAATCAGAAGAGAGGAAAGCATGATGATGGATCGCGCAGCAATTCGCCATCCACCCAATACACTCGAAGCATCACCCCGAATGGCAACCGTGCTCCCGTCCGGAAGCTTCGCCAACTCATCAATTTTTGTCGCAGGAACAATAATCTTAATAAAAAAGTCGGTTAACCGGTCGACGACATTAAATGGAAAAATCCTTGCCGAACCCGCGCTCTCGCCAGCTGCGTGCCTGACACTAATTTTCGTGTTCGAATTAACGGGGGTAAATACTAAAACCTCTCCAGGGGTTAAATAGTTACTCATTCTTTCAAACGAAAAAACGGTATTCGGCTCAGACAGCGTCGTGTCCATAACGATACTGCTCTCACCTGTCGCGTCATTACCGATTAATTTAACGTCTATACGGGCTTCAGACAGATCCTCCGGTGGCCAAACGGCGGTTTCCCCATCCGGCTGATTTGCCTCGAAGGCATCATCCGCAAACGCATAAACTGGGAGCTGAAAGATGAATTCAAACCTGTTGCTTGCACCTTGGCTGCTGACCTTCAAGGCACGCCCTTTGATCTGCGGTTCTCTTGAATAAGCCCGACCTGTTGACGAACCTATTTTGAATCCGGTCAAGCTCCAAGCGGGAGACAAGTACGGGGCCATGGAGTCGCCAACCCTCTTGATGGCGTCGAAGGTGACGATGAACTGGCTAGCGGCACCGCGCGCAGATACCGTCACCAGAAAATAGTCTCCCGTCCGAGGATCATCGATATAACGAGGCGAAACCAAATCACCGAATTTATCGAATCCACCCCTCACGTAGGCAATTGCACCGAGCGCTTTATTTTCCAACACTCCTGCGCAAACTCTATTCTGAGGCGCATTGATGCCAGCAAAGCTGCATCCCAACAGAGGTTTTACATCCTCGACATGCCCTGGCATGACATTGAGGTATTCCAGGGGAATTCTGTAAAACGGGATCCCTGTGTTATCTGGTTTGGGCGCCTCAAAATTACTAAGATTGATCCTCCCATCCAGCGAATCAAACTCATAGGCCACACGCTGCAAATTACGTTTAACACTCGATTCGTACTGCTGCGCAACAGAACCAAAACTCAATCGAAGCGCAACAATTGTGCCGACTGATACAACAATAAAAACCGCCACCAATACACCGATAATATAAATTCTGATCGATGCTTTGCTGATATTATTTTTAAGCTTGCTGAGATCTAATCCTGCCACCGAACCCCCTTCATTCTGATGACTTCAACGTGCCCCTCGGACTCACCGACCTCCTTCAACGCATCGCGAATGGTTTTCACATGCTGGCGGATGGCATCATTGTTCTTGCCGCTTTTCACCAAATCAAACAGATCTTCGTACGTGACGAGTGCACCTTTATTCTTATACACTTTTTGCAATATTATTTTTGCTGTATGAGGAATATTAAGAGGCTTTCCTTTGAAACTCGCCTTCCCCGTCTCATGGTCTACGAACAGGTCTTCTTCAGACTCTGCTTGCTGCTCGCTCTGCGCTCCTTGCGAGTTTCGTCTGTCCCTCAGCACTCGCATCGCGGCGGCTAAAAACATTTGCCCATCAGGTGCAATAGGTTTCTCAAGAAAATCCCATATATCGAGCTGGTACATAATAGAACGATAAACTGAAGAATCTAAACCGGAGACAACGATGACGGGACTTTTGTGATACTGGGAGTTTACGTTTATAAGTCCGATGCCCGCATTTTTTTCGGGCGGCAGTTCAATATCCACCACAATCAAAGAATAATTATTCTGTTTGATGCCCGTTTCGGCCGACGCCCTATCAAAAAACTGATCAACTTCTGCAGACTGATCGAGCTGACGACAGAATTCTGCAAGGGCATTATTCACGGCCTTTGAATCTTCAATAATGGCTATCTTATACATGAGACTAACCTCGGACAAATCTAAGCAAATCAATTGCGACCGATAATCTCACAGAAGTCAACATGGCGCACGTGAGCAAATACTCACGAAGCGAAAGAGATCTTCACGATCAAAATTTGAACTAAACGTTAGTGTATTCACGAAAGCGTAACATAACAAAGCCAACCCCAACCCGCCTTTTTTACTCACGCCTCTGCCGTTAACTTACTCATCAATCGCACTCATCCTGTAGTGCCGGAGGATCGTATTCATGTCAGCAAATCGCTTTCAGATTTTGGCACTATCAGGCGGGGGGTACAGAGGGCTGTACACGGCCACCATCTTGGCAGAAATCGAGCGCGAAATCGGTGGGCCCATCGCTCGCCATTTCGACCTCATTGCCGGAACATCTATCGGTGGCATCCTGGCGCTTGCGATCGCATCGGAGATTCCTGCCCAAGCAATCGTAGACCTCTTTAAAAAGCATGGGGAGGCGATCTTCACCCCCCGCACGCGGATGCCCATCTTCAAGTCCACGTTCAGCAGTGACGAGCTAAAAAAACAAATCTCGGAACCTGAAATGCTGGGCACCAAGCTACTGGGGGATTGCCTTCACCCGGTCGTCATCCCGGCGATCAATTACTCGACTGGCAAGCCAGTGCTGTTCAAAACACCGCACCATGAAAGCTTTCGGCGCGACCACCAGCACCCGATGGTGGACATCGCTCTCGCCACGAGCGCTGCCCCAACCTTCTTTCCGCGTCACCAGTTTCAACACAACCAGTACGTCGATGGCGGACTGTTCGCCAACGCCCCCGGCCTACTCGCGCTTCATGAAGCAGAGACGTTTTTCGACGTCGCCAGCTCGGACGTTCACCTTCTGTCCATCGGGACGATGTCATCCAAATTCACTGTGAACCCAAAAAACAATCGTGAAGGCGGTGCCGTGGACTGGGGTGGAGGCAATCCCGGGAAAGCAGCGCAACGACTGTTCGGGTTGTCGATTTCCGTTCAAGAGTCGCTCTGCGATTTCATGCTGCAGCACAAGCTCGGCTCACGCTACATGCATGTTGACGAAGACCTGACGGACGATCGCTCCAAGGCGGTCGCCTTGGACAAAGCAGACATCCACGCGCAGGAAGTGCTCATCGGCTCCGGTCTGGAAAAGGCCAAAACATGCCTCGGAAAAACGGACTTCATGGCGTTCGTTGCGCACAAAGCTCGCCCTATAAATTTTTACTACGGCAACAACGCGACACGCCAGGAGCCTGAAACATGCTGAACCTTACCAAGCTCTATTTTTCTTCCGTCGACGACGTGGTTTTCAGCGACAAAATCGCGCCCACTGACGAGCAGCGTGATTTTCTTACCCAGTGCCGGACGAAAATTCGCGAGTACTTGAAGCCAGCGATTGCCAATGCGACCGTCGCTGTTTTGGGCATGGAAAAGCGTGTGGAGCCTCGGTTCAGGACGCAAGGTTCCTGGGCCTATAAAACCTGCATCCAACCCGCACACCCTGACAAGCAGGAAACCGACCTCGATTATGGCGTCTACCTGCCCGTCGATGTTTGGCAGGAAAACGGCCCGCCGGCTGCGATGGCCAAAAAGTACTTCGACCTGGTTGAAACACTCCTTCAGGTGCTGTGTGTTCAGGAAGGCTGGAAGCTGATTACAGGCGCCGATGCCAAGGACACCTGCATCCGGATAGATGTCGCTTCGTGGGCCCACATTGACATCCCGCTGTACGCCGCTCCGATCGAGGAGTTCAACAAGATTGTGGAACGCACGGTCGTGCTTAGCAATGAACGTCGTGCGGCCGTTTATGACAGCGTGAATGAATCCGTCACGGAGTTGGCGTTGGCCAAGGCGCAGACATGGGACGACCTTGACACCATCATGCTGGCTTCTCGGTCTGGCCTGTGGCGGGCCTCTGACCCTGAGGATGTCGCCAAGTGGATCAAAGACCAAGTCGCGCGTTATGGTGATCTGGGTAATCAATTTCTTCGCGTGTGCCGTTACGCAAAAGCCTGGCGGGACTTCCACTGGGAGATCGGCGGCCCCACCTCCATTTCCTTGATGATCGCGATTGCCCAGAACTTCGAGGGTAAACGGGGTCGCGACGATATCGCTTTCGAGCATGCGGCCAACGCGCTGTCCATCGCACTGAGTACCGAAATTCGCGAGCCAGGCATTGATGACGGCGTTGAGGACTTCAACCGCCTAGATCAGGAAAAACGTGAGTACGCGTCAAGCAAAGCCCAAGACCTGGCCGCCGCGCTCAAAAGAGCTAAAGGGTGCCAGGAATACCAAAAGCACCTTGCATTGCAGATCACCTCGGGCCAGCTGGGTGGGCGAATCCCATCGAACACAGACCTGATCGATGTTGAAAGCGCCACGGAAATTGTGCGTTCAACCGCACCTGCCGTAGTACCTGCCCCTCGTGTCCCAAACACTTCTGCAGGTTGATATGGAATTCGAAGGCCTTGGCGATGTGCTTCGCTACCTGCATGGACTGGGCTTCACAGCCCGTCCCACCAAGAATGGGGTTCGCCGATTTCTTGGTACGTTAAAGTCCATCGCCGGGCTGGTTCCAGTAGAACTTGCGGTTGCCGACTGGGGTTTTCTTGTCTACCCGAAAATCCGTATTACGGAAAAGCCCTCCTTTTTGCCGGCCCGCATGGCGCATGGAATCGTTGGAGGTGATTTCTGCTACCTGGCCGAAGGCTCCGTGGTGCTTGATCGATACAACCCGGCTGGAGCCGTCGCATTTTGCTTGCAGCAAGCTACCAGCCTGATCGACCAACTCATTAGCAACCCAGCTCAAAGTGAAGCGGATATTCAAATAGAGTTTCAGTCGTATTGGACTGGGTCGAGTGCCGGGACAGTAATCCCAATTGGCCTATCTGAATTGTCATCAGACGCTAATGAGGCGCAGGTTTACAGGCTGTCACCCAGGGCCCCATTTGGCGACATCGTTACCACCAATAAGGCTGCGGTGGATCGGATGGCGCTTTCTTGGGGGGCCACCGCACAACCGCTGGAGGCACGATGCTGCTGGCTTTTCAGAACAACTGCCGCGCCGGTTGCGTCATCAGCACTGCCTTGGACGGTGAAAGAGACCTTAACCTGGCTAAAAACGTGGGACAGCTCTCTCTACGCTGCAATTCAGAAAAGGATCGAATCTGACAAGTCGATCTTGGATTCCAGCCGTATTTACATCCTCATAGATTCACCGGTGGGTTGGATCGGTTTCGGTTTCACCGTGAACCGGCGCTACATCACTAAAGCCACCACAAAAGGGACTGCCGGCAGCCGCAGATTGGCCGGGAAGGCGTACCGGCAATACCTTCATGGATTCGGTGGTTCCGACAAAATAGTTCGTCTGTACACCACAGATCTCAGTTCCGACTTTGTGCACACGCGCAACCTGTCGGGCTCACTGAAAAACGGATTATCCGGGCTGAACATCGCGCTCCTGGGGTGCGGTTCGGTGGGTGGTTATGTAGCTCAAGCGTTGACGCGGCTGGGCGCAGGAACAGACGGCGGCGTGCTCACGCTGATCGACAATCAATTACTGCAGCCGGACAACATAGGCCGCCACGCGCTTGGATTCAACGCATTGCTCAAGCGAAAATCACAGGCGCTCAAGGATGAACTTGATCTGCAGTTTCCCTACAGCACTATCGAGTCGCGTCCCATTGCGATTACACCGAAGCTCGATTATTCCAGCTTTGATCTGCTCATCAATGCGACCGGCGAGGAGCCTCTCTCAGAAATGTTGAATGCGCTACGCATCAGCAATGACGGGGCATTCCCGCCTATCTTGCATGCATGGATCAAAGGTAATGGCGAATGTGTTCAAGCCTTGTGGACGGACTCGTTGAAACACGGATGCTTTCGCTGCTTGCGACGGTACGAGCCCGGAAGCGAAATGGCAGAGCGGTTCCAAGTACTCAAGAACGAAGTGGAGAAAGGCTTTCGCGCCTGCCAACATTTTACGCCGTACGCCGTGTCGGCATCGCTGTCCGCTGCAGCCCTTGTCACGGATATGTTGATTGACTGGAAAAAGAACGGCAGCCCAAGCCCAAGGTTTCGAACCCGAGCAGTGGAAAACGCAGACACCTACAAAATAAAGAACCAAGACATCACCCCGCTGAGTGGCTGCCCTGCATGCGGAACGAAATGATCCTGACGGCCCCCGAGCTGCCTGGGTTGTACATTCTCGTCGAGAGCAGTGTGCTCGACGTGATCTGTGCTTACCGCCAGGACAGTAGAAAGAAACACGAGGCCGGAGGCACGCTGATGGGATACAGATCGGGCCAGCATCTTCATGTCCTATATGCGACCGTGCCAATGCCTTTGGACAAAAGCTCACGTATCAGCTTTGAACGCCTGGATCCAGGTCATCAGCGTGCCGTGACGAAGCAGTGGAAAGAAAGCCAGGGTCGCGTTGACTACCTCGGCGACTGGCACACTCATCCACAATTGAACCCGTCGCCTTCTGGAATTGATTACACGGAATGGGCGAAGCTCGGCTCGACCCTGAATAAACCTCTGCTCTTCTTGATTGTAGGAGAGCGTGCGAAGATTTTTGCGGCTTATCACACTGACCAGAAAGCTATACCGCTGACTAGTGGCGAGTGAAAGACTGTCTTGCTGTCATCGATTTCAACTTACTTCAACATGAGAAAAAGCATGGGTGCGCAGCACAAGCAAAAAAACGCAGTAGATGTTGAATCCAGCCACACGGCAACTCCAAGCGCAGGCGGCAAAATCCTCTTCCTCAAGATCTTTGACTCTTCCACATACTCGGGATTATTCAAAGCAGGGACGGTGTGTTTCACCATCTGGCTGATCGGTGCGTCGCAAACCGCAGTGACGCTGTACGACAAAGAAATTGATGCATATTCCGACAAATACAAGTTTGAAGCGGCTACCCACCGCTTCTTGGATCAGACGGACTGCAGGCTACTATCGAACTACCAGGCAGACTGCTTTCTGGCCAAACACAAAATTAAGGCCTCTGGGAGTGCATTAGAAACACTTAAGACTGCTACTGACGCCGCATGGCTCGGCGGCATCTTCTTCTTCATCGCCTCGACCCTGCTTTTCTTTTTTGCCCCGTTTGCACTTAATGCCTACAAGAAAACCAGTCGATAGGGCGGAGTACTTCAGTGCTGAGTTCGCTTGAATGCCACCAACGCTTCAAGCGCCTGCGCGACACTCATTCCCTCTCGCTCTTTATTGATAACAAAGTCCGCGTCGAAGGTAGCAGGATCACTCTGCGTAAAGTCTGGATAACCTGCTTCGGCATGCTTTCGTGCGTTATCAATCACCGATTGCAGCCCCTCACGCTCCGCCAGTGAAACCGTCTTTTTCCGATTCAACAGGGTTACTCCAGTCAGCGGTTAGGAGCAGATCATAGACGAGGCCGGCGGCAGCGTAATTGCCGACAATGGCAGACCGAAAGCAGGACGATCTACTTGCCCCACCAGCGTGGGTGCAACGCGACTTCAGAACTTCTATCCGATCCAGACATCAGTGATTGAAAGCAAGACTCTCAGCCAAATCGACCACCTGTTTTCGATCATCTTTTTTCAGGCAGTGAAAACACTGGAGCAGATGAGCCGTCTCGTCATCCTCACAATAAAAGTAGGCTAGCGTAGGTTGAGCACTACCGCGATCTGCTGCAACGCCTTACGAGCGCCGGCCAGTAACCTGAGGCAAACCGACTGATCGAGGTGATTCGCTGGGTTCACCCACCGCCAGTGAGCAATGCCTCGGCGAACAGACTCCTCAGATCCGGCGGGTAAATATCCTCGTCACACCTCGACAGTTCGGATTGCGACCACCACCTCACTTCACACACGACGCTGCGCTCCTGATCACTCCATGCGGCAGCGGAGCACTTCTCGGCGCCGGCATGCACCACGTAGTAGTTCTCAACCGCGAGCACAGGCTCCCCATCGGGCATTTGCCATAGGAACTCTCTGCGTGCGATGCATGGGCCAACGGATTGGACATCAACACCGGTCTCTTCCTGGAGCTCGCGCACTGCCGCCTCCTCAAAAGACTCATCGCGTCTGAGTTGTCCGCCAGGTGTTGCCCAGTAGCTCATTCCTGCCAAAGCGCCGGTCTTGTAATCTATCTTGAAAAGCAGCAAGCGATGAGCCGGGCTGATCAACAATACGCGAGAGGCTAAGCGGTGTCGCGGCATGAGTCCCCCGTTGTACCAGCGCTAACCAATGACCTCTAATACCTCACTTCCCCGCATTCGCCGAACTTCCACCACGTATTCAGCAATGTTGGGGACGGAGTAATCAACAACCAGTTCGACCACCGTCTTGATCGGTTTGCCTGAACGCTTCACAGGATAATCTGGAATTCTACGGAAGATCTCTGTACCGCGACGATGCGGCATAGGCCAGGTATTGCCCGAGTTCATATGACACAACCAAATGGCTTCGGCATACGCCGGAATGAAAGTCGCCGAATCCAGCGTCAGAACATCGTGTTCGAGCCTGCGGTAATCGCGAGCGCCGAGTAGACGATGCAGCCTTTGTTCCTCAGCCCAAAAGAAGACTTTGTGGTTGATCAACTCATACCACTGGCGTGGTGTTGTGCCATCCGTGAGGGCCTGTATCAATCTGCCCTCAGGCATGGGCTTCTGATCACGAAGCACAATGTTGGAAGGGTGCCCTGCCCTCACGTCCATTTTCTGATTGCGGTGCTCGCTCTCGAACCGGGCGCGGTCGCCCCCTTCGATGGCGAGATGGTCAAGGACGGCCGTCGCGCTCATCAGCCCATGGGTACGAATACTGTCCCAAGCTCCGCGCTCAGCCATATGGTAAACCCGAGGGTAAAGCTCGATCAGCTTGTTCAGATCCATCTGTTATCTCCTGCCAGAGCGCGCCGTCCAGTTGCGCCGATCGATCAGCGAACGTAAATCGCTGGGATCCGGGTCTCTGGTAAACCGAGTGTTGATCAGCGAGACAGGCGCTTGAGACACACGCTCAAGCTCCTCCACGAATTTGATAGTGTCAGAATCAAGCTGCTCGAACCGGCGAGCGTTACGATTCGTCGACTGGAGGTAATCTGCAAAAGTCAGGACGATGTCGGTCGGGGCATTCAGCGCGCAGGCTTTGCGAAACTGATCCCATTCAAACCAGCCAACTTTACGATTACGGTGAGTGGTGGAGGTTTTCTCGGCAGCGTTCAAAGCGTCCGCTTCGAGACCTGCAAACTTTGCAATCTCGTCGAAAGTCGTCGGATGCTTGAGCAGCCCGGAAGTGTGTCCCTGATCCCCATCCGGATCGCCAACGCGGATAGGCATAGGTCGAATCACCATAAGGATCTTGCGGATCCTGCTGGGTGATATCCCCGCTTCAGCGAGGCATCCTGCAACATTCGTGTCCCTGGACGTCACATGGGGATAGTCACCGTGGAAAATACTCAGCCCGCTCCCCTGGGTTCCTTCCAGCAGAATGGAGTTACCGTTGCGGTAGGCCTCCTCCAGCCTGTCTGATGTGCATCCGTGATATTTTCCTGGAATCCCCACGTAAGGGCGAAGCTCATCAACATCCCGCGCGAGCCTTATCGCTTTACCTCTGCTCATAATACGCCGCGCAGCCGCTGCCCCACTTCCGCTTCCAGTAGAGGCGATGGTTGACACCAGATGCCCCTCCTTCTCCGTCTCGATGTCTTCATCTTCAATAATGGTTGCTTGAGGATCGATGAACAACCGGTCTGCGCCGATACCGCAAGCTTCAATCTCCTTAAAAAGCCCCGGCAACCTGATAGTCATGCCAGGGCCAAGAAGTAGCCGTGCAGTCACTTCTCGCGACCCTGAGGGAAGATGATGATAGGTAAACGTACCGACGGCACTCGCCACGGTGTGTCCAGCGTTGGGGCCACCGACGCGAACCATGACATCGTACTCGCGGGCCAGGTAAGCGACGATATTGCCTTTGCCCTCGCTTCCGTACTGTCCGCCAATGAGAACATCAACGCATCGAATTTCAGGCGGTGTGAAGAGGTGCAAGCGAGCGGCGACCCTCACCAATGTGTCCTCGGAATCTGAGCGTTCGGTGTAGATGCGAACGTCTGCATCCTGCTTGAGCGCTTCGATCTCACCCGGATCCTTGAGCTGATTTACCTCCTCATAGGCTGGAGGGCTGGTTTGCCCTTCAACACGCTTGGCGTAACGCCCCTGAAGCGTGGGATCGCTAGCGTAGAGGTGCACATGTACCAGATTGGCACCGAAAGCCTGTCGAAACTGCAGCACCTGTGCCAGCGTATCCAGGTGATCGACGACTAACGGTCGGTCATCGTTCTCACTCGCGCACATCGCCTGGGTTTCCAGAAGCATCCACTGCTCATGCGCTGCCGTATCCAAATCACGTCGCCGATCAAGAATGTCCGGCTGATCCATTCGAAGGCGCCAATCGGCATCTTCAATGGCTCGACGATCACAAACCACGGCGAAGCCAAACTGCTTTTCCAACAAACTGGCTAATCCACTCTTGCCGCTACAGGTCTTGCCACTGATCACTACAATCTGCCGAGTTTCCATGCGCTACTTCTCCCAGATGCCCATTATCTGATCCGCAATTTCCGATGAGGTGTGCTGTTGAGTGTCTAGAACTTTGTCCGCAAAACCTGCAAGCGAACGAGCGCTCTGCTCGTTAGGGTGCTGTACGCTCACTTGATACTCATCGAGAGAACTTGCGCCACGCGCAGCGTATCTCTGCTCCAGAACAGACTCTGGCGCGACGATGTGCACGTGCCTCACCACATCCCCGAAACGGAGCCTGAACAACTCCACTTGCCGAGGTTTTCGGACTGCATCCAGGAGCCAGTTATCAACATTTGGTCGGGCTTCGATGGCCGGAATTGCGACAGACTCTATGAGCCAGGAAAAGTCAGTTGCCCTGTCAAGGGCGTCACCGAGTTCTTGGAGACTACGACGATCAAGTGGCTCATTCCGGTCAGCCAGCTGAGCCCGCAGAAAAGAGCCACTGCTGATGGGAACAAACCCATGGCGTTCTTGTAGCGAGGCAGAAACTGACGTCTTGCCACTGGCCATCGGGCCGCTCAAAAGAACTAGTCGCTTCACGTGATGACAATCCCTGTCTTGCGAATTCAATTTCACGCTAAAGCGTAGCTGGCCCGGCTACTTGGATATGTTTTTTTTCACACAGAGCAGGCAGTAGCCAATGCGGAGAATTCACACATCAGGAAAACAATCCTTTGTCAGCCCTGGCTCAGCGTTTTCATTCCCAACAATGGAGTCAGACCTCAGTTGCGTCCTGCATTACCTCAACTTCAGAATCGCTATGGTGTACCTGAAACGCGGATGTAATGGGCAGGGGCACGAGGACGCTAACGCTGTTTACGCTATTCAAGTTCAATTTGGGGGCCATAAGTCATGATATCCGCTAACCGAAGTGCCTTCCGTGCTGCAGTTTTTGCGGCAGCCAAATCACCATTTCGCAGAATATCAATTAGCATCTGACGGTCTTCTACCTCTGTGGAAGTTTCAGCGAGGCGCTTAGACCAGTACAGACGGGCAACACCTGAACCGATTTCAAGCACTGCTCCAAATGCCTGTCCTGGATTGACCTCACGCTCCCAAACTCGCATCAAAGCCGTAATTGCTGGCTCCTCTGGTTTCCGCTCCGTTCCCTCAGAACGCTCTATTGCCGCCGACAGATCATTGCGAACTTGGTCGGCCTGCTGGAATTGGGCGATTGTAAAAGCCGTCAACTCAGCGTCCGGGTGGGACGGGTGCTCCTGTCGCTTTGCCTCAAGGGCTTCGATTGCGGCCAACACTTTCTGCTTGAAGTATTCTTGCGTTGATGCCCGAGCGGCTAGGCGCAGCTGTCCAATCAGACGACCAACATCGTCGACCAATGAAACAAGGAACCAGTACGGGCGCTCCGTTCCCTGTTGAATCAGAGCCGTAGCTACGAAAGGCCATACTTCCTGCACCGTGAGGTTAGGTCGCCCCAAAACATGCAGAATTCGCTCGGGCCCAAGAAGGCATAAATCAAGAAGGAACGATTCCGGGGGAAGATCCAACCGCCCTTCATTTAATCGGCCATTCGCGATACCAACATCCGCAGCGAATTGGTCGGGAATGTCAGCAAAAGCACGGCGCAGATGTTGTGGGGCAATCGCTAAAGCGTTGGGGTCATTCGGCCGCACTACAACGTTTAGCCCTTGGCCTCCAGGATTGATGCGTTGGAATCTAATCGGGGCAGCATTTTGCAGCGTCCCTAAAAGCAATGCGATGTCTGCGGCTGTCGGTGAAACAACCGATCGATCAAATGCGTCCAGCCATTCTGGTGCTTCAGGTGGAATCTCGGGAAGCACCAAAAATAAAGACCTCAAAGCAGTTACTCGCTCTGCGGGTGCCTGCGCGTGTTGGAATTTTTGTATGAGATCGTCTACCAGTACATTCTGGTCGATGACATCTTCCAATGGCGTGGGGAGGCGATCCAGGTAAGGTCGCATGCGTGAAGAAGTCGCTAGAAGCTCCAGAAAGCCGTGAACCCTAAGCGCTTGCATCAGTGTCACGGCTCGGGATACTCCTGACCCTGCATGAAGGCCAGCAGCTCTTTGCGTGAATAGAAGTGAAAATCCTTGAGTTGCTTCATTCACCAGTGCTCGATGTCCGACTGCGTCTGGGACGCCAGCGGTTAAAAACGAGACTGCTGGGACAGGGGCTCGAAGGAGCTCTCGCACATCACCAAGGATTTGCCGTGCACTTTTGAACTGAGTTGGGGAAAGCATCATTGCTTGTTCACCCCGAACCTGCACGATAATCGCGGCCAGAGCTTGCTCCGCTGCTGCGCCAACAAGACCGATAGCTGGCGAATACCGGGCACTTTCCACCCGAAGCTCTCCGCGACTAGGTGTACCAAGGCAGAATAGGGCCAAGGCGAGTGATTCCTGACTGGCCTCTAAGAGGCGCACCGCGTTGTTACTTAGCAGCCTGGGCATTGCTTTATCCCGCCAACCATCAGTCCTTAGGAGCAGTGTCGACTGCCATAGGCTCTATAGCAAAATTCGAAAGAATCTTTTATCACACGCTTTTGCTGACTTAAGGCGAATCACCAAATCATTTTTGGTCGTGAACATCAGCTGCGCAAAGCAAGACTTTCAACCAAATCGACAACCTGTTTCCGATCATCTTTTTTCAGGCAGTGAAAACACTGGAGCAGATGCGCCGTCTCATCATCCTCGCAGTAAAAATACGGAACCGGTAAATTCAGGACAGCAGCAATCTGCTTCACGATGCTTTCACCAGGCTGGTGAACGCCCTTTTCGTATTGAGACATCCTCGCACTAGCTGTGGCCGGCTCAATACCCGCCTCAATCCCCAAACGTTCCTGTGAAAAACCTCTTATCTTTCGCGCCTCTTTCAAACGCTTGCCAAACGTACCCATTTTCTCATCGCCGAAAGGCTAAGAGATTCTTAGATTCGACTTGATCACATACTAAGTATTACTTAGTATTTGGCAGAAATATCCTTTTGCCATCACTTCAACCGCACGGACAGGGACTCAAGATGAAGGAAATGCAGATCGTAGACGGCCGGCTCGACGAAAAATCGCGAGGGTTCGGCGGAGACATGGTGAGCTACCATTTTTGGAAAATTGACGGTAAGAAACTTGAACCGATCGAAATCCCGGATGTGCTGGACGCCCATGTGAAGGCAGGGGATCGGGTTCGAGTGACGGCGCAACCGGGCAAAGACAAGGTCAACAGAATCTGGGCCATTCAAGTTGCAGGAGAACCTATTCGTTCAGTTGTCACCATCCCTTTCATTGCAGTTTCCCTGGGTCGACTCGGCATCTTTCCTCTGATGGTCGCGATTTTTACCATCTTCGTTGCCTACGGATTCTGGGGAGCCAGCCCCAACCACCGAAGCTTTCACGGATCGACCTATCAGTTGGGCTGGCTCGCGCTCAATTTGTTCGTCAGCTACCGCTATATGATTAAGCCAATATTGATCATCACGCGCGGCATCAAGGTGTTTCGCGAATATTGCGCCAAGGCCCCAGCATCGACGTCGACCGCGAACTGATAGCGAACGAACGTCAGTGAAGTCTCCCGAGAGCCCGAAATGAATTACATCGAGTTGGTTCAACACCAGGCTGAGGCGGTATTTGGCAACAAAGCAAAGGCTGAAGCTTGGTTGAATGAACCCAAGGCCGCTTTTGGTGGAAGCTCGGCGATCGAGCTCACTCACAGTGAAGCCGGCTATGCGCAGGTTAAGGAGACCCTCGATAGAATCGATCAGGGGTACGCAGGCTAGCAGAGCCTCGTGGCCCCTTCGGACAGGCACTACGGCATTCATTTATCAGGGCTGCGTGAGGTCTGTCAGGGGGATAATTTGCCGTGTGCTCAGGTGATTACTTTGCTGTAAATGGGGGATGCAGGCGACATCACGCCCAGTCCCTCACAACCCAAGCTCCCAACTCAGAAAGTCCTCTTTGACAGCGTCATCTGCGCAACCATCCTGCAGCAGTCTGGATTGTATTGCGCGCAGCAGATGGACTCTCACCCCCTGCCGTAGACTCACGAATTTCGATGCATCCTCTAACGAACTGAGCGCCCACGCCCTGCTCTGCAGCGTCGCCCATAGCATATGTGTCGCTTCGCTTCGCTTCCGACGCTCGATGCATGCACGCGCACCGGGGTGTCCAACCTAGGTTTGCGTCTGAAGTTCTCCAGGGCATCACTCACCAAAATACCAAGGCCGTCAGGCCCGTAATGCTGCAGAGCCAGAGACCAAACTGTCGCCTCAACTTCATCCAAAAACGAGAGCTCCCAACGGAAAATAAAAGTGAAAGCCGAGGGTGATTGATCAGTCCAAAAGACGTCGCCGTTCGTATGATTCAAACGAGCCCCAAATTGTTCAAAAATGCCCCCCTGGCACGCGTTATTCGGAACAACAGTAATCTAATACTGTTTTTAGATATCGCCAAAACAATTCAATAGGGGATTTGCCGAATGAGCTTGGCCAAACGCCCAGCAAACCCACTCGTATAACTTACTTCTCAATTATGTCAACCCAAAATCGTTTGCAAGCAAAAAAAAGCCATGCTAAATTTTTCCTATAACTTTAATAAAGGAATTACCAATGTCCTCTTACATCATTCACATCGAACATCGGGAAGAGCAAGATTTGGCTTGGGTTGAAATCAATGCATTAAGCCAAGAGTCTAAGTCCGCACGCCGCTGTCGCTTTCAAACCATTGGCTGGATTTTAAACATCGTAGATACTGTTAACAAAAAAGTTGATCCGAGAATAGTTGAAGATGAGGACTACGCTAAAAAAGCATTAGTTAAGTTCGCCAAAATGGGTGAGGCCGCAGCAGATTTACTATTGAGCGCACCTGACTGGAGGCGTAGATTCGAAGCAGTTTGGCCGACACTCGATGATAAAGAGCGTGAACACGCTTTGCGTTATGACTACGATGACTGGGATAACTATTGGCCAGGATTTGATACATTCAATCGCACGCTTTACGAACAGTGCTTTATGCCAAAGCCGAACGCTGCCCAAGAAAAAATCAACGCTACTTCATCTGTTATGGAACTGTAGCGGCGAAAGCCCAACGGCAGAATAGGGGTTAGGTATCTCCCTCCCGTAGTCATGATCTGATGGGAAGAAAACAGATCACCCCCTTGCTGCCGAAGTTTTTTGAGCTGTACCCGGACGTCATGGTAGAGCACTCTCTCAGCGATTCGGCAACAAATCTGATTCGTGAAGGTATCGACCTTTCCATATGTTGGGTGAGATGAAGGACAGCACCCACCAAACAAAAAAACTGGGTGTCCTGAAAAATGTGACGGTCGCTTCGCCTGACTTCCTGAAGAAGCATGGAGCCTAACCAGGAGCACCTCAGCTTTGCTTGACTTGAACCCAGGCAGAAAAACTCGCTCCACCGCATCAACTGCAGCCTTTGTCATCAACCGCACATCGTCCGTTGGGTACGGCAATTCCACCAGGATACCATTGGCGTACTTGGCTTCATCGGGGTTGAAACATGCCGGTGCGGATACTCGGGATCAACGCTGTATTGAGATGGTTACACATGTGGGCAACGAGAAATAACCGCCAAGCTGATGTTAAGCGAAAGCGTGGAACATCATTGGCAGATTTTTCGTAGCGACGCGGACTGCGGAACAGTGGCTGCATTTTTACACAGCACAGCCTGTGTCGATCGCTGCCGGTCGTCACTACTGCGTGTGCCGGTCAAGTCGAATGCCAACTGCCCCATCATGCAGTGCGCTGCCCTGCCGGCCGATGCGTCGTTTTCGCCGCAGGCCAGACAGGGGAGTTATTTTTTCAACAGAATCGCGATCCAATATGACGGCCGACTTCGCTAGAAATAGGCCGTTTTCTGCAGGGTAGGCTCGCCTCTTAAGTCGACATACAAAACCATCATTCCCCAAGCTCATTTGCTATGTTCAGCACGTTCTGCAGGGTGAATCCGAACTCTTCGAGCAGTGCCGGCGCAGGCGCCGACTCGCCATAGGTGGTCATGCCGATCACGCGACCTTCCAGGCCGACGTACTTGTACCAGTAGTCGGCATGGGCGGCTTCGATGGCGATACGGGCGCTGACCTGCAACGGCAGGACCGACTGCTTGTAGCCGGCGTCCTGGGCGTCGAACACGCTAGTGCAAGGCATGGAAACCACACGCACCTTACGGCCTTGCCGGGTCAGTTTGTCGAAGGCCTGAACCGCCAAGCCCACTTCCGAACCGGTGGCGATCAGGATCAGCTCAGGCTCGCCTGCACAGTCCTTGAGCACATAACCGCCACGGCTGATATCTGCGATCTGGCCGGCATCACGGGTTTGGTGCTGCAGGTTCTGACGCGAGAAGATCAGGGCCGAAGGACCGTCCTTGCGCTCCAGTGCGTGTTTCCAGCTCACCGCCGATTCAACGGCATCGGCTGGACGCCAGGTGTCGAGGTTGGGGGTGCAGCGCAGGCTGGCCAGTTGCTCAATTGGCTGGTGAGTCGGGCCGTCTTCGCCCAGACCGATAGAGTCGTGGGTGTAGACGTGGATCACACGCTGCTTCATCAGCGCCGACATGCGCACGGCATTGCGGGCGTATTCCATGAACATCAGGAAAGTCGCGCCGTAAGGCACCAAGCCGCCGTGCAGGGACACGCCGTTCATGATCGCGGTCATGCCGAATTCGCGAACGCCGTAGTACATGTAGTTGCCGCTGGCGTCTTGAGCCGATACACCTTTGCAACCTTTCCACAGGGTCAGGTTGGAACCGGCCAGGTCCGCAGAGCCGCCCAGCAATTCAGGCAACAGCGGGCCGTAGGCATTCAGTGCGTTCTGGCTGGCTTTGCGGCTGGCGATGGTTTCGCCCTTGGCCGCGACTTCAGCGATATACGCCGAGGCTTTTTCAGCGAAGTCGGCCGGCAGTTCGCCGCTCAGACGACG
>NZ_JBNNWE010000053.1:0-42577 GCF_050280905.1 Pseudomonas sp. NPDC086278 | reverse complement strand
GTGCTTCAAGCACCGCGGACTCACAGCTTGCCATCCACCCCTCTCACCCCAAAGTTTATCCCCTGCCCAAGACACAAGCGGGCTTGCTCGCGAAGAGGCCAGCCGCCGCGCCGAAGCCTAGGCCTTGCGAACCCGCAAACTGCGCCACAACGCTGCAACCATCAACACACTCACCAGCGCCCAGCCCCAGGCCTGCTGGTTCTGCAAACCTTCACGGAATAGTTGCGGCGCGATGCCGGCGCCGATGATGAAGGTCAGCAGCGCGATCTCGCGACGCGGCACACTCACCGGCCGGCACAGGTACACCAGCGCCGGCAGCAGGAACGCGACGCTCGGGAAGCTGCGATAACGCGGGTCAAACACCAGCTCCAGCATCATTACCGCCGCCGCGAACCCCGTCGTCGCGACCAGCCAGCCCGCCCGCCGCTCCAGCGCATTGAACGCCCGCTCACGCCATCCCGTGCGAGCGCTCAACGTCAACGCGGCATGCGCCAGCACCAGCAGATTCAACACGGTCAGCAAACCGACCCACAGCCATTCACTGGCAAAACGCGTGGTGACGCGCGCCAGATCACCCCAGGCGCCAATCGAGCAAGCGGCCAGCGCCCCCAGCAGCGGCAGAATCAACGCCGCCCGCGTCGTGCGCACTCGCCCGCCAAGCAGCAGCGTGCCGACAAAGATCAAGCCGCCCACCGCCAGCCATTGCGACCAATACGGCACGTTCGATACCGGACCGGCCAATACGCCCTTGTCCTGACGATCGGCATCGAACAACCCCCAGTAACCACCCACTGCACCTTCGCTCGCGCGTTTCCATGGCTGGTCGAACGCTTCGATCAGGTTGTAATGCCAACCCTGCTGTTCGGCCATGAGGACAAAGCCGCGAATGAACTTGGCCTCATTGACCCGACTCGGCAGGGCGGTTTCGCGCTGACGGCCTTCGCTCGGCCAGCCGGTTTCGCCGATCATCACGTCCTTGGGCGCGAATTTGTTGCCGAACACCTGGCGCACCTCGGCGACGTGTTGCAGTGCGGCGTCGATGTTCGACGGATCGTCTTCCCAGTACGGCAGCAAATGGATAGTCAGGAAATCCACGGCCGGGGCGACTTCCGGGTGCTTGAGCCAGAACTCCCAGACGTCGGCGTAGGTGACCGGCTGTTTGACCTGGCTTTTAACCTTGTTAATAAGCTTCGCCAGTTGCGCGCCGGTGATTTCCTTGCGCAGCAGGGCTTCGTTGCCGACGATCACCGAGGTGACCACGTCCGGGTTGGCGTTGGCCGACGCGATCAGCAGGTCGACTTCTTTATCGGTGTCGACCGGATTGCTGTTGACCCAGGCGCCGATCATCAGCTTAAGACCATGCTTGCGCGCCAGATCGGGCAGGGCTTCGAGGCCGGTCATCGAGTACGTGCGGATGCATTCGAAGTTTTTCGCCAGCAGCGCGAGGTCGGCGTCCATGCGCTCGGGGCGCAACTTGAACGGGACGTCGAACGGCGACTGGTCTTTATCGAACGGGGTATAGGAAGCGCATTGCAGCTTGTGCGTCGCGCTGGCGACGTCCGGCAGGATCACCGGTTTGCCCAATCCGTACCAGAAGCCGCCGAGGGCAAACAGACCCAGCAGGCAAGCAAAGAAATAAGGCAAAAAAGGAAAGCGAGAGGTCGCGGGCATGGTCAGGCCGTCTGGGAGCAAAGCCGCGCATGTTACCTGCATTTATCCCGCGCTTGGTGGCTTGCGGTGTTTTGACATGCAATGTTCGGGCGGATTGGCCGGCGGGTTTGAGGTATGCGTGGTTAATGGCGATCTGATGTCGTTTCTCGATGCTTTGAGGTCGCTGACAGCACAGGTCGTTGAGGGCGCGAGGTTGATTATCGAGGCGTCAGTGTTCTCATTAGTAAACCGCGCTGATGATTGAGCGAGCTTGCGGTGGGCGTGATGGGGCGCTGTGCACCATAACAAAACGTTGAAGCGACTCGACACCCGTCGAGCGCAGCACTTTCGGGGAAGTAACGATGAAGATGCGACGACTTTTAGGCGCAGGTGCCGCTCTGGTGCTTGCGATCGGCTCGACCATGGCCAGCGCCGAGAGCAAAACCCTGAGCATCGGTTACGTTGACGGTTGGTCCGACAGCGTCGCGACCACGCATGTGGCCGCCGAAGTGATCAAGCAGAAACTGGGTTATGACGTAAAACTGCAAGCCGTCGCGACCGGGATCATGTGGCAGGGTGTGGCCACCGGCAAACTCGACGCCATGCTCTCCGCCTGGCTGCCAGTGACTCACGGTGAATATTGGGCGAAGAACAAGGATCAGGTCGTCGATTACGGCCCGAACTTCAAGGATGCGAAAATCGGCCTGATCGTGCCGGAGTACGTCAAAGCCAAGTCCATCGAAGACCTGAAAACCGACGACAGCTTCAAAGGTCGTATCGTCGGCATCGACGCCGGTTCAGGCGTGATGCTCAAAACCGATCAGGCAATCAAGGATTACGGCCTGACCAACTACACCCTCAAAGCCAGTTCCGGCGCCGGCATGATTGCCGAGCTGACCCGTGCCGAGAAGAAAAACGAATCCATCGCGGTCACCGGTTGGGTGCCGCACTGGATGTTCGCCAAGTGGAAACTGCGTTTCCTGGACGACCCGAAAGGCGTTTATGGCGCGGCTGAAACCGTGAACAACATCGGCAGCAAAGAACTGGCAACCAAAGCACCGGAAGTGGCCAAGTTCCTGAAGAACTTCCAGTGGGCGTCGAAAGACGAAATCGGCGAAGTCATGCTGGCCATCCAGGACGGTGCCAAGCCTGACGCCGCGGCGAAGGATTGGGTTGCCAAGCACCCTGAGCGCGTTGCCGAATGGATCAAGTGATCTGACTGCAAGCGTCTAGTCCGCAACTTTGAAGGCCCCTTGGCATTTATGCCAAGGGGCTTTTTCATTTCCGTGCGGGAGCGGGCTTGCTCGCGAAGGCGGTGTATCAACCACTATCAACGCTGGATGACACGCAGCCTTCGCGAGCAACCCCGCTGCCACATTTATTTATTACGTGCTTGAAACTGGCAAAACTGTCATGTCGTTCTAATACTAAGGTCGTCTGGAACCAGTTCCGCAGCCGCATAAAGTGGATACGTTCTAACAATAATCTGTGCTGCGAGGATAAAAACAATGAACGACAGCATTTACCTCTCGATTCAAAACAGCCCGCGCTTCAAGGAGCTGGTTAGTAAGCGAGAAAAGTTCGCCTGGATTCTTTCGGCGATCATGCTTGGGCTTTACTCCGGATTCATCCTTTTGATTGCTTACGGGCCGCATATTCTGGGGGCAAAAATCAGCCCGGAATCTTCGATTACCTGGGGGATACCGATTGGTGTCGGGCTGATTCTGTCGGCCTTTGTCCTGACTGCAATCTACGTACGACGCGCCAATGGCGAATTCGACGACCTGAACAATCTGATTCTCAAGGAGGCTCAGCAATGATCCGGCGTCTAATGGCTCTATTGAGCATCGCAGCGTTCGCGCCGGGTGCCTGGGCGGCTGAAGCCCTGACCGGCGAAGTGCACAAACAACCGCTTAACGTTGCCGCGATCCTGATGTTCATCGCATTCGTCGGCGCAACGCTGTGCATTACGTACTGGGCTTCCAAGCGTAATAACTCGGCGGCCGATTACTATGCGGCAGGCGGCAAGATCACCGGCTTCCAGAACGGTCTGGCGATTGCCGGTGACTACATGTCTGCGGCGTCCTTCCTGGGTATTTCCGCGCTGGTGTTCACCTCCGGCTACGACGGCCTGATCTACTCGATCGGCTTCCTGGTGGGCTGGCCGATCATTCTGTTCCTGATCGCCGAGCGCCTGCGCAACCTGGGTAAATACACATTTGCCGACGTGGCGTCCTATCGCCTCGGGCAAACCCAGATCCGCACGCTCTCCGCTTGCGGTTCGCTGGTGGTGGTGGCGTTCTACCTGATCGCGCAAATGGTCGGTGCCGGCAAGCTGATTCAGTTGCTGTTCGGCCTCGATTACTACGTCGCGGTCATTCTGGTCGGCATCCTGATGTGCATGTACGTGCTGTTCGGCGGCATGCTGGCGACCACATGGGTGCAGATCATCAAGGCAGTGCTGTTGCTGTCCGGTGCCTCGTTCATGGCGCTGATGGTCATGAAGCACGTCAACTTCGACTTCAACATGCTGTTTTCCGAGGCGATCAAGGTTCACCCTAAAGGTGAGGCGATCATGAGCCCGGGCGGTCTGGTGAAAGACCCGATTTCGGCATTCTCCCTTGGCCTGGCACTGATGTTCGGTACCGCTGGTCTGCCGCACATCCTGATGCGCTTCTTCACCGTGAGTGACGCGAAGGAAGCTCGCAAGAGCGTGCTGTACGCAACCGGCTTCATTGGCTACTTCTACATCCTGACCTTCATCATCGGCTTCGGCGCGATTCTGCTGGTCAGCACCAATCCGGCCTTCAAAGACGCGGCTGGCGCGCTGTTGGGCGGTAACAACATGGCGGCGGTGCATCTGGCTGACGCAGTGGGCGGCAGTATTTTCCTGGGCTTCATCTCGGCGGTAGCGTTCGCGACCATCCTCGCGGTTGTGGCGGGCCTGACGCTGGCCGGTGCTTCGGCGGTGTCTCACGACTTGTATGCCAGCGTGATCAAGAAGGGCAAGGCCAACGACAAGGATGAGATCCGCGTGTCGAAAATCACCACGATCGCTCTGGCGGTATTGGCGATTGGCCTGGGCATCCTGTTCGAAAGCCAGAACATCGCGTTCATGGTGGGCCTGGCGTTCTCCATCGCGGCGAGCTGTAACTTCCCGGTGCTGCTGCTTTCCATGTACTGGAAGAAGCTGACCACTCGTGGGGCGATGATTGGCGGTTGGTTGGGGTTGGTCAGTGCCGTGGGCCTGATGATCCTTGGCCCAACCATCTGGGTGCAGATTCTGCATCACGAGAAGGCTATCTTCCCGTATGAGTACCCGGCGCTGTTCTCGATGGTGATTGCGTTTGTCGGGATCTGGTTCTTCTCGATCACTGACAAATCGGCTGCGGCTGATAAAGAGCGGGCGTTGTTCTTCCCTCAGTTTGTGCGTTCGCAAACCGGGTTGGGGGCGAGTGGGGCGGTTTCTCACTAAGGCTTCAGGCTTGCCTATATAAGCTTTGTTAAACAGAAATGCCCCGGTTGAGAGATCGGGGCATTTTTTTGCTTTGACTTTGGATGTTGCTTTCGTAGGAGCGAGGCTTGCTCGCGAAGACGGCTGATAGCCGACTTATTCTCTTGCAGGTGGACACGATCAAATTGTGGGAGCGGGCTTGCTCGCGAAGACGGCCTGATAGCCGACCAGTCTCTTGCTGTTGTACACCGATCGAATTGTGGGAGCGAGCTTGCTCGCGATGGGTGTTTCGCGGCTGGCCTGTTTTTTTGATGGTGTGCATATCCGTTGCTGGGGTAATGGCCACTTGGGGTTTCGCCCTTACGGCGACTCACTTTTTTTCAAACGCCAAAAAAAGTAAGCAAAAAAGGCTCGCCCCTGGCGTTCGGCCCCTCGCTGGGGCTTGGGGTTCCTTCGTTCCGGTATTCATCTGGGGACATCGCCTACGGTTTGCTTCGCTGCACCTCCTCTCGATGTGTGCGGCTCCGCCGCACGGCGCTACGCGCCTGATCCCCAGATGAACACCTCCACTCAGCCTCCCGAAGGGGCGGGCAGATCAAAAGCTGAAGGCGAGCTAACGCTCGGCCTGATGAGTGGTGAAGGTCAACAGCGGGTGTGCGGCGTTTGATTTTTGTGGGAGCGGGCTTGTTCGTGAAGGCGGCCTGGCAGCCGACCAATCACTCCCAGCCGCACCCCATCCCACTGTGGGAGCTGGCTTGCCTGCGAAGACGGCCTGCCAGCCGACCAATCACTCCTAGCCGCACCCCATTCCCACTGTGGGAGCTGGCTTGCCAGCGAAGACGGCCTGCCAACCGACCAATCACTCCCAGATACACCCCATTCCCACTGTGGGAGCGAGCTTGCTCGCGAAAGCGGCCTACCCGCCAACCAGCCTTCCGCGCCCGCGCGCGATCCTCAATCCCCCCACTCCAGATTTGCTGTTGCTGTGGCTCTGGCTTCTGATCTTGATCCTGCTTTTGATCTCTCGCCCCTTCGGCAGGCCGAGCGGAGGTGTTCATCAGGGGGTTAGGCGCGCAGCGCCGTGCGGCGAAGCCGCACACATCGAGAGGAGGTGCAGCGAAGCAAACCGTAGGCGATGCCCCCTGATGGACACCGTAGCGAGGGAACATCGAGCGAAGCGAGATGCCGTACGCCGGGGCGAAGCCTTTTGGTTCCTTTTTGGCGTTTGAAAAAGGGACTCGCTGTAAGAGCGAAACCGCCAGCCGCCATCACCAAAAAAACGGATATGCCCCCAATCCCAATCCCAATCCCAAAACCATCTCCCACCGCTAACCCCCACCAGTCGCCAACCCAAAAAACTGGCTCACTTCCTGCAAGTCCCCCATATATCGCCATAAATCCTTCACCTCAAACAGCGTGAAGGCCCCAGTGGCTGCGGGTAAATGATGTGCATCTGACGGTTCGCCAACCCTCGCGGGGGGTGGCCAAGCCGCGCGAAGAGCAAGAGGACAGCGATGAAGGCAGTAATTCTGGCGGGTGGTCTCGGTACGCGGATCAGCGAAGAGTCGCACCTCAAGCCAAAGCCAATGATCGAAATCGGCGGCAAGCCAATTCTTTGGCACATCATGAAACAGTACTCGGCCCACGGAATTCATGACTTCGTGATCTGCCTTGGCTACAAGGGCTACGCGATCAAGGACTTCTTCGCCAACTACTTCCTGCACACCTCCGACGTCACGTTCGACATGTCCAACAACCGCATGGACGTTCACCAGAACTACAGCGAACCATGGCGCGTGACCCTGATCGACACCGGCGAAGACACCATGACCGGTGGCCGACTGCGCCGTGCCGCACGCTATGTGGAAGGCGAGCAAGCGTTCTGCTTCACCTACGGCGACGGCGTCTCGGACCTGAACATCGGTGCCCTGGTGGACTTCCACCTGGCCCACGGCAAACTCGCCACCGTCACCGCCGTGCAGCCACCGGGCCGCTACGGCGCGCTGGAACGCGACGGTGACAGCGTCAAAGGCTTCATTGAAAAACCGCGCGGTGACGGCGGCTGGATCAATGGCGGTTTCTTTGTGCTGTCGCCCAAAGTGCTGCCGTACATCGAAGACGATCAGATGTCCTGGGAGGCCGAGCCGCTTGCCGCACTGGCCAGCGAACAGCAACTGCAAGCCTTCCAGCACGATGGCTTCTGGCATCCGATGGACACCCTGCGCGACAAAAACCACCTGGAGCAGTTGTGGCTGAGCGGGGAGGCCCCATGGAAACAATGGGACTGAGCCCGGAGTTCTGGCGCGGCAAGCGCGTATTGCTCACCGGCCACACCGGTTTCAAAGGCAGTTGGCTGACGTTGTGGCTGCAAAGCCTTGGCGCCGAGGTCAGCGGTTTTTCGCTGGACCCGTCGACCGAGCCGAACCTGTTCGACCTGGCGCGGGTGCACGAAGGCATCAACGATCAGCGCGGCGACTTGCGTGACCTGGGCGCGTTGCTCGAGCTGATCGCCGAGACCCAGCCGGAAATCGTCCTGCACCTGGCGGCCCAGCCGCTGGTGCGCGAAGGGTATCGCGACCCGTTGGGGACTTACTCCAGCAACGTCATGGGCACGCTCAATCTGCTGGAAGCGATCCGTCAGGTCGGCGGCGTGCGCGCCTGCGTCCTGGTGACCACCGACAAGGTCTACGCCAATCAGGAATGGCTGTGGCCGTACCGCGAAAACGAAGCCCTCGGCGGCCACGACCCTTACAGCAGCAGCAAAGCCTGTTGCGAGTTGCTCGCGCAGTCTTACGCGGCGTCGTTCTTTGCGGCCGATAAATATGCCGAACACGGCTTGGCCCTGGCCACGGCCCGCGCCGGCAACGTCTTGGGCGGCGGCGATTTTGCCCCCGAACGGTTGATCCCCGATGTATTGAAAGCCTGGTCCGCCGACGAGCCGGTGACCCTGCGCTATCCACACGCCGTGCGTCCCTGGCAGCACGCGCTGGAGCCGCTGGCCGGTTACCTGCAACTGGCCGCCGGCCTGTATGAACAAGGTCCGGAGTTTGCCGGCGCGTGGAACTTCGGCCCGAGTGAAGCGGACATGTGCAGCGTCGGCGAAGTCGTCGAATTGCTGGCCAGCCGCTGGCCGCAAGCGCGTGGCTTGCGCATCGAACCGAGTGATTTGCATGAAGCGGGGCTGTTGCGCCTGGACAGCAGCCGCGCCCGTCAACTGTTGGCCTGGCAACCGCGCTGGTCGTTGCAGCAGTGCCTGACCCAGACCCTCGACTGGCACCTGGCGTGGCAAAACGGTGACGACATGCGCGCCATCACCCTGGGCCAGTTGAACCTGTACCGAGGCGCGTTGTGAGCGAGTTCCAATTGCTGGCGCTGCCGTTCGCCGGTTTGTTCAGCGTGCAACACAAACGCTTCGAAGATGAGCGCGGCCACTTCGCGCGGCTGTTTTGCGAAGGCAGCCTGAGCGCCTTCGGCGAGCCGTTTCATATCCGCCAGATCAACCATTCCTGCACCCGCGAGCGCGGCAGTGTGCGTGGCCTGCATTACCAGAACGCCAGCGCGCCGGAGGCCAAACTGATCACCTGCCTGCGCGGTGAAGTCTGGGACGTGGCGGTGGACTTGCGCCCCGACTCCGAGACCTTCCTGCACTGGCACGCCGAGCACCTGCGTGCCGGCGACGGTCGCAGCCTGCTGATCCCGGCCGGGTTCGCCCACGGGTTCCAGACCCTGAGCGATGACGCCGAATTGCTCTACCTGCACAGCGCGGATTACACGCCGGTGCACGAAGGCGGTTTGAGTGTGAATGATCCACGGCTGGCGATTGCCTGGCCGTTGCCTGTCAATAATCTGTCGGTACGGGATTCCAGCCATCCCTTGCTCGATGAACACTTCGCTGGAGTGCGTGTATGAACTGCCGTGGTTGCGGGACTTCCCTGGCCTTGCCGCTGATCGATCTCGGCACTTCGCCGCCGTCCAATGCCTATGTGCGCGCCGATCAACTGGAACAGGCCGAGCAATGGGTGCCACTCAAGGTCGCGGTGTGTCAGCACTGCTGGCTGGTGCAGACCGAGGATTACACCAGCGCCGATAGCCTGTTCGACGCCGAATATGCGTATTTCAGTTCGTTCTCCAGCACCTGGCTGGCCCATGCCGAACAGTATGTGGCCGAGATGGCCGAGCGCTTCGGCCTGAGCGCCGACAGCCGGGTAGTGGAAATTGCCGCCAACGACGGTTACCTGTTGCAGTACGTGGCCAAGCGCGGCATTCCGTGCCTGGGCGTCGAGCCGACCCGCAGCACCGCGCAAGCGGCACGGGATAAAGGCCTGGAGATTCGTGAACTGTTCTTCGGTCGCAACACCGCGGCGCAACTGGTCAGCGAAGGCTGGGCGGCGGACTTGATGGCCGCCAACAACGTGCTGGCTCACGTGCCGGACATCAACGATTTCCTCGGTGGTTTCGCGACCTTGCTCAAGCCGACTGGCGTGGCGACGTTCGAATTTCCGCAACTGCTGACACTGATGGCCGGCCAGCAATTCGACACGCTGTATCACGAGCATTATTCCTACCTGTCGCTGACGGCCGTGCAGACCTTGTGCGAGCGCAATGGTCTTGAAGTATTCGACGTCAGTCAGCTGACGACGCACGGCGGCTCGCTGCGGGTGTTCGTGCAGCGCGCCGACGGTGAGCGTCGCGAGGTGCAGCCTGCGGTTGCCGAGCAACTGCACGCCGAACTCGCCGCCGGGGTGAAAACCCCCGAGTACTACGCGACCCTCGCGCCCGCCGCCGAGCGCATCAAGTACGCACTGCTGCGCTTTCTGTTGCAGGCCAAGGCCGACGGCAAACGGGTGGTCGGCTACGGCGCCGCCGCCAAGGGCAACACCTTGCTCAACTACGCCGGGGTTAAACCGGACTTGCTGGCCTGGGTCGCCGACGCCAACCCGCACAAGCAGGGCAAGTACCTGCCGGGCAGTCGCATCCCGATTGTGTCGCCGGCACAGATCGACATTGAACAACCGGATTACGTGCTGGTCCTGCCATGGAACCTGTTGCACGAAGTCAGTCAGCAACTGGCGCAGGTGCGTCAGTGGGATGGCCGTTTCGTGATCGCCGTGCCTGAGTTGACCGTCCTGTGAAAGTGCTCGTGACCGGCGCCACCGGGTTCGTCGGCCGTCATCTGGTCGATGCGTTGCTGGCCCGTGGCTGTGAGGTTCGCGCGGTGGCGCGCAACGCCGAAACCGCCGCGAGCCTGCCGTGGATCAATGCGGTGGAATTCGTCGCGGCGGATATTCACGCCGACGAGTTGAACAGCGCCGCGCTGACCGATGGCATCGACGCGCTGGTGCACCTGGCCTGGCCCGGTTTGCCGAACTATCAGGCGCTGTTTCACATCGAGCGCAACTTGATGGCCGATTACCGGTTCATCAAAAGCGCGGTCGAGGCGGGCGTGTCGCAAGTGCTGGTCACCGGCACCTGTTTCGAATACGGCCAGCAGAGTGGGCCGCTCAGTGAGCAGACCGCGCCGCAGCCGAGCAATCCGTATGGCTTGGCGAAGAACACCCTGCGGCTGTTTCTGGAAAATCTGCAGCAGGTGCAACCGTTCACCTTGCAATGGGCACGGCTGTTTTACCTGCACGGCGAGGGGCAAAACCCCAACAGTTTGCTGGCCGCGCTGGACCGGGCCATCGATGCCGGCGACGACAGTTTCAACATGTCCGGCGGCGAGCAGTTGCGCGATTACCTGGCGATTGAAACAGCCGCCGGTTACCTCGCGGCGATCCTGCATCAGCGCGACTTCGACGGCGTGGTCAATTGCGCCAGCGGCCAGCCGATTTCGGTGCGGGCGCTGGTCGAACGGCGCGTGCGTGAACGCGGCGCGTCGATCAAGTTGAACCTGGGTCATTACCCTTACGCGACCCACGAACCGATGGCGTTCTGGGCCGTGGCGGACCGCTTGCAACAGCTACTGGGAGCAGAGCATGAAGCATGAGTTGTATCGGGTCGCCGACCTGCCGGTGTTGCAGAACCGCACCTTTGCCGACCCCGCGTCGGCCAAGGCTTCGGCGAGCGCCGACATGCTGTTGGTGCAGGACGAAAAGAGCGGGTTGATCTTCAACCAGGCCTTTGATGCCAACAAGCTCAGCTACGACGCCGACTACCAGAACGAGCAGGCGCATTCCGGCCAGTTCCAGAAGCACTTGAGCGATGTCGAAGGCATCATTGCCCGCCACTTCAAGGGCCGGGAACTGATCGAAGTCGGCTGCGGCAAAGGCTATTTCCTTGAACTGCTCAAAGGCCTGGGCTACGCCATCACCGGCATCGACCCGGCCTACGAAGGCAGCAACGCCGACGTGATCAAGGCGCCGTTCACGCGCGGCCTCGGGCTGGCGGCAGACGCCATCGTGCTGCGCCATGTGCTGGAACATATCCAGGCCCCGGTGAGTTTCCTCGCCGAGATGGCCGACGCCAATCAGGGCGGGCAGATCTACATCGAAGTGCCGTGCTTCGACTGGATTCTTGAACACCGCGCCTGGTTCGACCTGTTCTACGAGCATGTCAATTATTTCCGCCTCGATGACCTGCGCCGGATGTTCGGCACCGTGCACGAGGCCGGTCACCTGTTCGGTGGCCAATACCTGTACATCGTCGCCGACCTTGCGACCTTGCGCCTGACCCCGGAACAACCGGTGCCACGCCTCGAACTGCCGCCAGGTTTCACCAGCAGCCTCGAACGCGCGGTGCAGATTATCCAGGCGGCGCCCGAGCAAGGTTCGGCGATCTGGGGCGCGTCGTCCAAAGGCGTGATCTATTCGCTGTTCCTGCAACGGGCCGGCGTGGCGGTGGATCGCGTGGTGGATATCAACCCGGCCAAACAGGGCCGGTATCTGCCGCTCAGTGGCGTGCGTGTGTCCTCGCCGCAAGAGGCCATGGATGCGCTGCCCGAAGGCGCCAACCTGTTTGTGATGAACTCCAACTACCTCGAAGAAATCAAGCGGATGACCGGTGGACGCTACGTCTACCACGCCGTCGACAGCGCTTCGTTCCAGTGACTATTGAGACTGCAAAAATGACCGACAACACCATCAATAAAGCCTTCGAAGCCGAATGTGCGGCAGAAATCGCAGCTCAGGGCGACGACCAGAAACTCACCGGCCTGGCCCAGGATTTCTTTAATCAATCGGCGCGTCACAAGTACAGCTACCACTTCTCGTGGATGGGCCGTCCGATCATCCAGTTGCCACAAGACATGATGGCGATGCAGGAAATCATCTGGAACGTCAAACCGGACCTGGTGATTGAATGCGGCATCGCCCACGGCGGTTCGATCATCTACTACGCTTCGTTGCTGGAGCTGCAAGGCCACGGTGAAGTGCTGGGCATCGACCTCGATATTCGCCCGCACAACCGCGAAGCCATCGAAAGCCACCCGATGAGCAAGCGCATCAAAATGATCGAAGGTTCGAGCATCGACGCCGGCATCGCCGCGCAAGTGCGCGCAGCGGCCGAAGGCAAAAAAGTGATTCTGGTGCTCGATTCCAACCACACCCACGACCACGTACTCGAAGAGCTGCGCCTCTACGCACCACTGGTGTCGGTGGACAGCTACTGCGTGGTGATGGACACCGTGGTCGAAGACATGCCGGCCGATTTCTTCCCGGACCGTCCATGGGGCCCGGGCGACAACCCGAAGACCGCCGTGTGGAAATACCTGGAAGAAAACGCCGACTTCGAAATCGACCGTCAGTTGCAGAACAAGCTGCTGATCACCGTGGCGCCGGACGGCTATCTGCGTCGCGTTCGTTAATCACTTTTGACTGTAGGTTTTCGGCGTCTGGCCGGTTGTGGGGATAGAAATATGCACGTTCAAAACACGGCTCGAAACAATGTGGCACCGCTGGCCGAACGGTTGACGGTGGTGGTGATTTCCCACAACCGCAACGCCTACCTGCGGCGCACCTTGCAGTACTACAGCAGCTATCCCTGCACGATCCTGGTTCTGGATTCTTCGCTGAAGATCGACGAGCAGATTGCCCGCGATTACCCGATGGTCGATTACCGGCACCTGCCGCAATTCACCTACACCGGGTTGCAGGAAAAACTCGCCTACGGCGTGAATCAGGTGACCACGCCGTACATGGTGCTGGCCGCCGATGACGATTTCCTGATTCACGGTGCGATCACTGAGTCGCTGGAGTTTCTCGAAGACCACGCCGATTACGGCATGTGCCACGGTTACGGGATCATGTACCTGGCCCGCGCCACCGAAGTGAATTACTTCCGCCGCGATCGCAAGGGGCCGGAAGATTACTGCTCGGATCGGGTCGAAGATCGCCTGATGCAATTCATGGGGCACTTCCTGCCGCCGTTCTATGCCGTCAGCCGTACCGAACTGCTGCAGGACTGGCACAACGCGCTGCTGCCGGGCACCAGTTTCGAGTGGCAGGAAATTGGCCACGCCTATTACATGCTGGCGCGGGCCAAGGCGCGGATTTTGCCGATCCCGTTCGCCGTGCGGGAAATCCCTTACGGTGCCTCCGAGCACAACACCAACGTGCTGACGGTGCTGACGCTCCAGGACGCCAAAACCGTGGCCGACCGCGAGCGCTTTGCTGAGTTTCTAGCCTCGCTGCCGACAGGCCTGAGCCACAAGACGCCGGCCGAGGGCAAACAGGTGGCGCTGGACAGTTTCGCCACCATGGCCGACTGCCTGAACAACATGCGTTCGCTCAAAGGCACGCTGATTTTCACGTCGGCCTGGCTTGAAGCCGGCAAAGAGCCGGTGCGCACGTTCAACACCGAGCAGTTTGTCGAGATGCCGTTCTACAACCAGCCGGTGTTCGATCTGCTGACCGAATTCGAATTCCTGCTGCACACCATGCCGGCCGGCAAGTTGCAGTTGCAGGAACTGGAAGGCCTGTTGCTCAAGCAACATGAGCTGATGCGCGTTCACCCCAACGACAACGAGCGCACCCTGCGCAGCCGTTTGTGGGAAGCCCTGAGCCTGTATGCCTTCAACCGCACCGTCGTGACACGCCTGGCCGAGTCGTTGCAGGGCACTGAAGAAGAGGAAGAAGGCGTCAAACTGCAAGCCTGGGTCAAGCGCCTGGGCTCGGTGCCGGCGCAGGACGAGCAGTCGTTGTTCGAGAACATGCCGTCCGGGCGCCTGTTGAACTGGCTGGAGGCGCGCAACCCCGATGCCAAACAGCTCAAGGTCATTGCGGCGCAGCTGCGCAAACACAATGGCGGCCCGCAGTTCGGCATCATGCTGCTCGACCTCGACGCTGACATGGTCAAGTTGCAGCGCACTTTCGACAGCCTGGTCGGTGGTCACTGCAAAACGTTCAAACTGGTGGTGTTCACCACCGGTGATCTGCCGGCGACCACCTCGCCGCAAGACACCGTGCATTTCGTCAAAGTCACGGCGACCAACTACGTCGAACGCCTCAACCAGAGCGTGAACCAGTCCACCGCCGACTGGCTGGTGCTGGCCGAGGCCGGTGATCAGTTCACCGCCAGCGGCCTGCTGCGCGCCAGCCTCGAATTGATCGGTGCCGACGGTGTGCGTGCCGTGGCCATGGACGAAATCCAGCGTCAGGCCAACGGTTCGCTGAGCGACGTGTTCCGTCCGGGCGTCAATCTCGATCTGCTGCAAACCGTGCCGTCGCTGATGGCCCGCCATTGGCTGATTCAGCGCGAGGTGTTGGTCGAGGCCGGTGGTTACTCGAACGAATACGCGTCGGCACTGGAATTCGATTTGCTGCTGCGCCTGATCGAAAACGGTGGCCTCGGCGGCCTGGCGCATCTGGCGGAGCCGTTGCTGATTTGCGAAGCGCCATCTACCGAAGAAAACGCTCACGAACGCCAGACGCTGACCCGTCACCTCAAGGTGCGCGGTTATCGCGGCCAGGTCAGCACCGAGCTGCCGCAAACCTGGCAGATCGACTACCAGCACGCCGAACGGCCGAAGGTCTCGATCATCCTGCACAGCCAGGACAATTTCGAGTCGCTGCAACAAGCCGTGGTCAGCGTGTTGCAACGCACCCGTTATCAGCAGCATGAAATTCTGATCGCCGACAACCACAGCCAGTCCGAAGAACTCGCGGCCTGGCTGGCAAGCCTGGACGGCAAGAGCGATCGCCTGCGCGTGTTGCGCACCGGCCAGCGCCTGAGCGCCTCGGCGCTGCACAACTTTGCGGTGCGCGAAGCCAAGGGCTCCTACGTGGTGCTGATGTCGGCGCAGGCCGTGGTGGTCAACGCCAACTGGCTCGACAGCCTGCTGAACCAGGCCCAGCGTCCGGAAGTCGGGATTGTCGGCGCCAAACTGATGGACTTCCGTGGCGTCACCACCCAGGCCGGCCTGGTGCTGGGCCTGAATGGCGTGCTGGGCTCGGTGTTTGTCGATGAGCGCAAAGACGCCAAAGGCTACATGAACGGGCACCAGGTCGAGCAGAACTACTCGGCGGTGTCCGGCGCTTGCATGATGGTGCGCAAAGAGCTGTACGAAGCGGTTGGCGGTCTCGACGAAGAGCATTTCGACGAAGCCTTTGCCGACATCGACCTGTGCCTGAAAGTCGCCGACGCCGGTTACCTGATCGTCTGGTGCCCTCAGGCGCAGTTGCTGCACCCGGGCCTGCTGCCGGACGCGCCGCAAACCGCTGCCGCCCTGCAAGACAAGTGGCAAGCGCGCTTCGCCCACGATTCGGCGTACAACCAGAACCTGGCCTTGACCGGCAAGGGCTTTACCCTCGGCAATGCGTCCAGTGTGAACTGGGCGCAGTTGCTTGCTTAAGCGGTCTGATCAATAAAAGGACTCGGCACATGTGCAACGGCAAAACGCTTCTCAAGGACGCTCGTTCCCGCCTGCTGGTTGGGCACTGTGTTGAGTCACGGTCATGATGCCGTACCGGATTCCTTATGGCCGGCAAAACATTGATCAGACGGATATCGACGCGGTCATGGAAGTGCTCAATTCGCCTTGGCTGACTCAGGGGCCGACGATTGAGCGCTTTGAAAAAGCCCTCGCCGAACACTGTCAGGCTGAATACGCCGTCGCCGTGTGTAACGCCACGGCGGCGTTGCACATCGCATGTCTGGTTGCGGGGCTTGGGCCGGGCGATACCCTCTGGACTAGTCCGAATACCTTCGTCGCGTCGGCCAACTGTGGGCGCTATTGCGGCGCCAACGTTGACTTCGTCGACATCGACCCGCACACGTTGAACATGGATGCACGGTTGCTGGCAGAGAAACTCGAAATTGCCGAAGCCGCCGGCAAACTGCCCAAAGTGGTCATAGCCGTCGCGTTCGCCGGGCAAAGCTGCGACATGCGTGCGATTTCGCAATTATCCGAGCGCTACGGTTTTACCCTGATCGAAGACGCCTCTCATGCGGTAGGCGCCGAGTACCTCGGGCGACCTGTCGGGTGCGGCCAATACGCTGCCATGACGATTTTCAGCTTTCACCCGGTCAAGATCATCACCAGTGCCGAGGGCGGTATGGTGCTGACTAACCGCCCGGAATTCGCCGACCGCTTGCGACGTCTGCGCAGTCACGGGATTACCGGCGACCCGGCACAGATGAACGTTCCGGATACAGGCTTGTGGTACTACCAGCAGCTTGAGCTGGGGTTCAATTACCGCATGACCGATCTGCACGCCGCATTGGGGTTGTCGCAAATGGCGCGGCTCGATGCGTTTATCGCCAAGCGTCGTGAACTGGCAGCCCGTTATGCAACCCTGCTGGAGGGTATCGCTGTGACGTTGCCCGTGGCTCAGTCGGGTGCCGAATCGGCGTGGCATCTCTACGTGGTCAGGTTGCAACTGCCTTCGATCAAGCTTACCCAGACGCAGGTGTTCGATGCGTTGAGAGCCGCCGGGTTGGGCGTCAATCTGCATTACATTCCAGTGCATTTGCAGCCGTATTACCGTGAGCAAGGTTTCAAGGACGGTGATTTTCCTGAGGCCGAGCGGTATTTTTCCGAAGCCATCAGCTTGCCGTTGTATCCGGACCTGACAGATGCAGAACAAGAAGAAGTGGTGGGGCATTTGAGGCGAATTCTAGGTTGAACAGCATGATCAAGCGTCGGGCATCAGGATATTGGCTGTGAACAACGTTGCGATCATCCCGGCCCGAGGCGGCAGCAAGCGGATACCGCGCAAGAACCTCAAGCCGTTCGACGGCGTGCCGATGATCGTTCGTTCGATCCGCACGGCGCTGGATTCGGCGCTGTTCGATCAAGTAATCGTCAGCACCGACGATGAAGAAATTGCTGACGTGGCACGGGCCCACGGCGCGCAGGTGCCGTTCATGCGTCCGGCGTCGTTGGCCGATGATTTCACCGGCACGGCGGCGGTGATGGTTCACGCCTTGAACCAACTTCCGGCCTTCGAATTCGCGTGCTGCATCTACGCCACCGCGCCGCTGTTGCAGGCACGTTATCTGCGCCAGGGGCTTGAAGTGTTGGCGCAGCATCCGGACAAATCGTTTGCCTTCTCGGTGACCGGTTTCGGCTTCCCGGTGCAGCGCGCCTTGACCCTTGACGAGCAGGGCGCGCTGACGTCGCTCTACCCCGAATTTCGCAACACCCGCTCGCAGGACCTGGCGGTCGCCTTTCAGGACGCCGGCCAGTTCTATTGGGGCCGCCGCGAGGCCTGGCTGCGCGGCGAGGTGTTGTTTTCCCCGGCGAGCCTGCCGGTGATCCTGCCGCGCCATCTGGTGCAGGACATCGACACCCTCGAAGACTGGACGCGGGCCGAATACCTGTACGCCGCGCTCAAGGCCGGCGGTGAGTTGCAATGAGAGTGCTGATCCGCTCCGACGCCTCGCCGACCATCGGCAGCGGGCACATCGCACGCTTGCTGCCGCTGGCCAGAACCTTGCGCCAGCAGGGCTCGCACGTTGCGTTCGCCTGTCGTCTGCTGCCGGGGCATCGGCTGGAGGCGTTGGCGGCCGAAGGTTTCGAAACCTTCGCGCTGCCGGGGCGTTATCCCGCTGAAGATCCGCAGCAAGCCATCGAGTCCCTGCTGCCGTGGCAGGCCGACATCGACGCACTGGCGCAAGCGCTGGCCAACCATCCGGGGTTCGACTGGATCGTCGTCGACCATTACGGCCTCGACCATCACTGGCAGCGCGCAGCCCGACGCTGGGCGCCACGGATTGCCGCGGTGGATGACCTTGCGACGCGCCGTTACGACGTCGACCTGCTGCTCAATCAAAACCTCTCCGGCACGCCAGAGGCCTACGCTGCGCTGCTGCCGGCTGATTGCCAGACGTTGTTCGGCCCGCGTTTCGCGATGCTGCGCGATGAGTTTTGCTGCCCGGCCATCGAGATCAAACCTCAGGCCAAACGGGTGCTGGTGAACTTCGGCGGCTTCGATGCGGCGATGCAGACCCATCACGCGATGCTGGCGCTGGCGGATTTTCCTGAGCTGGACGTCGATTTTGTGGCAGGGGCTGCCAATCCGGCCTGGGCGCAAATGCAGGCCTTGGCCGCGAGTCGCCCGAAGTGGCGCTTGCACAGTTTTGTCAGCGACTTCTACCGCTTGATGACCGAGGCCGACCTGTTTGTCGGTGCCGGTGGCGGCACCAGTTGGGAGCGGGCTGCGCTGGGGCTGCCGACGATTTGCATTGCGGTGTCGAATAATCAGCAGGCCAACGGCGAGGTCATGGCCAACTCGGGTGCTCATGTGTTTCTGGGGCCGCGCGAGCAGGTCAGCGTTGAGCAACTGCGGCTGGCCATCGGTTTTGTGGCGGGCAATCAAGGGCTGCGAAAGAGCATGGCCGAGCGTTCTCGACAATTGGTCGACGGTCGGGGCGCGCAGCGAGTGGCGGCAGCCCTGGCCGGTGCGCTGCTGCAGATTCGCCCGGCAACCGCCGACGATGCGCAGTTGTTGTTCGACGGACGCAATGCCGAGGCGGTACGGCGCTGGTCACTGGAGACCGCCGTGATTGAATGGCCGGCGCACCAGCAGTGGCTGACCGCCAATTTGCGCAATTCGCAGCGCTTGTTGTTGATCGCCGAGGCCGACGACGGCCCGGTGGGCGTGTTGCGTTATGACTTGCGCGGCGTTGAAGCCGAAGTCTCGATTTATCTGTTCGAAGGCCGGCTCGGCCTGGGCTGGGGCAGGGCGTTGCTGGCCCGGGGCGAAGCGTTCGTCACGGCCCGTTGGCCCCAACTGACCGCCATCACCGCCCAGGTATTGCCGGCCAACCAGCCGTCGCTGAAAGTCTTTCGCGAAGCCGGTTTCACTCAGCATGCTTGCGCGTTTACGCGTGTATTAAAGGATCATCGCAATGACTAGCTTCAAGATCGGCAACCGCCTGATCGGTGCCGACGCGCCGCCGTTCATCATTGCCGAGATGAGCGGCAACCATAACCAGTCACTGGACATGGCCCTGCAAATCGTTGAAGCCGCGGCCAAGGCCGGCGCGCATGCCTTGAAGCTGCAAACCTACACCGCGGACACCATGACGCTGGACTTGGCCGAAGGCGAGTTCTTCATCAAAGACCCCAACAGCCTGTGGGCCGGAACCTCGTTGTACGCGTTGTACGAGAAGGCGCATACGCCGTGGGAATGGCATGCGCCGATTTTCGCTCGGGCCAGGGAACTGGGGATGCTCGCGTTCTCGACGCCGTTCGATGACAGTGCGGTCGACTTCCTCGAAAGCCTCGATGTGCCGGCCTACAAGATCGCCAGTTTCGAGAACACCGACCTGCCGTTGATCCGCCGGGTGGCGGCCACCGGCAAGCCGTTGATCATCTCCACCGGGATGGCCAGCATCGCCGAGCTCGACGAAACCGTGCGCGCCGCCCGCGAAGCCGGTTGCAAGGACCTGATCCTGCTCAAGTGCACCAGCACTTATCCGGCGACCCCGGCCAACAGCAACGTGCGCACGATCCCTCATCTGCGTGAATTGTTTGGCTGTGAAGTCGGGCTGTCCGACCACTCCATGGGCGTTGGCGTGTCCGTGGCTGCCGTGGCGCTGGGCGCGACCGTGGTGGAGAAGCATTTCACCCTCGACCGTGCGGCGGGCGGCGTGGACGCCAGTTTCTCCCTGGAGCCGGCCGAACTCGCCAGCCTGGTG
This sequence comes from Pseudomonas sp. NPDC086278, assembly GCF_050280905.1. Taxonomy (NCBI): domain Bacteria; kingdom Pseudomonadati; phylum Pseudomonadota; class Gammaproteobacteria; order Pseudomonadales; family Pseudomonadaceae; genus Pseudomonas; species Pseudomonas sp. NPDC086278. The sequence continues at coordinate 22,395 of NZ_JBNNWE010000053.1, read as the reverse complement.
GTCGAAACCGAGCGCGCCTGGCAAGCCATGGGCCAGGTGCATTACGGCGTGACGGAGGCCGAGCGCAAGTCGCTGGTGTACCGGCGCTCGCTGTACGTGACGCAGGACATGGCCGCCGGTGAGACGTTCACCGCCGCCAATCTGCGCGCCATTCGGCCTGGTCTGGGCCTGGCGCCCAAACACGCTGAAACCCTCCTGGGCCGCCGCGCCCGCCATGCGATCAAGCGTGGCACCCCGCTGGACTGGTCATTGGTCGAATAACGCCTTATCGGGCTGATTCGGCAAAATAGCGTGACCTGCGAGTCATAACGCGCATCTTCACTGTATTGTATTGATCGGGAAGGTGGCGCCTGGCCTGCTTTTAGCCCAGTGATAGCCCTTTATTCTTCCCGTTGTCGCCTCGTTGAGGCGACGAATTCCTCTGTTTGTCGGCGCCCCTCGAATCATTACGAGCGGTGGTATTGGGCTGTTTATTATTGGGAAGCCGTAATGATTGGCATAAAAAGCATTGCGAGCTACGTGCCTGTAGCCGGCGTGGACAATTACGCACAAGGTGCAAAATTCGAGAAGGATGAAGAATTCATCCTCGGCAAAATCGGTTCGGCCTTCCTGCCACGCAAAGACGCTGAGCAAGAAACCTCCGACCTGTGTGTCGAAGCAGCCAACGCGCTGTTCGCCAATAACCCTGATTTGAAACGCGAAGCCGTCGACGTGTTGATCGTCGTCACCCAGAACGGCGACGAAGAAGGCTTGCCCCACACCGCCGCCATCGTTCAGGACAAACTGGGCCTGCCGACCACCGTGGCCGCGTTCGATATTTCCCTGGGCTGCTCCGGCTACGTCTATGGCATCTACGCGATCAAGGGCTTCATGGAAGCCGCGGGCCTGAAGAATGGCTTGTTGATCACCGCTGACCCGTATTCGAAGATCGTCGACCCGGAAGATCGTAATACCACCATGCTGTTCGGCGACGCCGCCACCGCCACCTGGATGGGCGAAAACGCGCCTTGGCAGTTGGGCAAGGCCAAGTTCGGCACCGACGGTTCCGGTGCACCGCACCTGAAAGTCACTGACGGGGTGTTTTTCATGAACGGTCGTCAGGTGTTCAACTTTGCATTGCTCAAAGTCCCGGCGCATTTGCATGAACTGCTGGTTGACTCGCAACTGACGGCTGACGATGTCGACGCCTTCTGCATTCACCAGGGCAGCGCAGCGATTGTCGATGCCGTGGCGCGCCGCTTCGAAGGCGAACCGGAGAAGTTCATCAAGGACATGGTCGAGACCGGCAACACCGTGTCGTCGAGCATTCCGCTGTTGCTGGAAAAGCACGTGCTGGACTCCAGTTGGAAGCGCGTTGCGTTGAGTGGTTTCGGCGTGGGGCTGTCCTGGGGCTCGGCGATCATCTATCGCCCTTGATTCAGGCGTCGCGGCCAAAGAAAGCCAGACACAAAAATAGCGCTCAAGGTGTAATCTTGAGCGCTATTTTTTTGCCCGAACGAAAAGTGAGGCTGCATGAGCGAGTTCTTTGCGCAAAACGTCGACGTCATCCAGCAGCGCTGGCCGGCGTTGGCTGCGCGTTTGCTGGCGCAGGACACGAGCCAGTTGCAGGCCGATCTGGTGGAAGGCCTGGGTTCGACGCTGAGCATCAACGGCATTCAGTTGACCAGCCGCCACGACCGCACCCGCGAAGCAAAATTTCAGGCCGACAGCCTGCCGGTCGACAGCCCGGTGTTGCATGTCTACGGCACCGGCCTGGGCGACCTGCAAATGCAGTTGCTGGAGCGCGCCGGGGTTGAACGGTTGGTTGTGCATATCCTCAACGGCGCGGTGTTTGCGCTGGTACTGCAACTGGTCGATCAGCAGCCGTGGCTGAGCGATCCTCGCGTCGAATTGTTATTCGCCGGTGACAGGCCGGAAATTCAGTTGCCGTATTTTGCCTTGCCGTCCGAACTGGTCCTGGCGGATGACTTCAATGCGAAGATCCGCGATCGGTTGATCAGCGAAACCCACCTGACCTTCAATAATCGTGAATTCGACCCACAGTCGCCCGAGATCGTCGAGCGCTTGCAGGCCAGCCTTGCGCTGGTGCGGACCGATGCTGACGTGGCCAGGTTGTTCGGTTCTCGGCCCGATCAGGAGGTGTTCGTCATTGCCACGGGGCCGAGTCTGGAGCAGCACTTCGAGACCTTGCGCAAGATTCGCAATCAGTCTGAACGACCGTTGTTCATCTGCGTGGATACGGCTTTTCGCCCGTTGCTGCAGAATGGCATCCGTCCCGATGTGGTGGTCAGCATTGACCAGCGCATTTCGGCCCGGCACCTGCCGCCGGAAGACACGGCCGATATCACGCTGGTGTACATGCCGATGCTTGATCCTGTGGTGCTGAAAGCCTGGCAGGGCCCACGATATGCCGGTTACTCCGCGAGCCCGATCTATCAGCTGTTGCGGTCGCAATTGCCCAGGGGCGAGTTGTATGTCGGCGGCAGCGTGATTCATCCGGCGGCAGACCTGGCGGTGAAGATGGGCGCAACGCAGGTCACGCTGTTTGGCGCCGACTTCGCCTTTCCCGGCGACAAGACCCACGCCGGCTGGAACGATGGCGATTTGGGGCCGCAACTGGGCGCCGCCAAACACTGGGTGCTGGATGGTCACGGCCAGCGCATCAAGACCCAGCTCAACTTTCGCAGTTACCTGTGTGAACTGGAGCGTTTTATCGCTGGCCATCCACAGGTGCGCTTCTATAACAGCAGTCGGGCAGGCGCGATGATCGCCGGCAGCGTTTTCCATCCGGAGTTTGCGTCATGAGCGGGCTTGAGTTTTTCGTCGGCGACGCACAGCGATGCGCCGAACTGTTCCGGCTGGGGCGGGATGTGGAAGCCGGGCTGGTGATGATCGATCTGATCGGCGCGGTGCATCCTCATTTCGAGTCGACGTCGCAGCCATCACAGCAGCAGTGGGCCTTTTTGCTCGGCGAAATGTTCGCGTGTCAGGAGGCGCAAAACTGGATTGCGCTGGCCGATTATCTGGAATATGAACTGGTCGAGGTGCTGACCGACAGCCTGTCCGTTTAAGCAATTCCCCTTCTGCCGGTGCAAGCGAACTCTCGCTGAACAGTCACCGGCATTTCCCTGACGTCATTTTTTCGCTGCTGGATCACCGCCAAGCCCTTGATTTACAGGGGGTGGCAACGTGATGGCAAATAATTTTGAAAATCCCCTAAAGCAAGTTGCATTGGCGACGATAACTATTACGAAGGTTCTCTAGGCCATACCCGGCGGTTGCCAGGGCCGGAAGCCGCAGTACCCAACCAACGAGGAATTCGTCATGGCTTTAACAGTAAACACTAACGTTACATCGTTGAACGTTCAGAAAAACCTGAACCGCGCTTCCGACGCTCTGTCGACTTCGATGTCTCGTCTGTCTTCCGGCCTGAAAATCAACAGCGCTAAAGACGACGCCGCCGGCCTGCAGATCACCACTCGTATGACCTCGCAAATCCGCGGTCAGACCATGGCTATCAAAAACGCCAACGACGGTATCTCGATCGCTCAGACCGCTGAAGGCGCGATGCAGGAAACCACCAACATTCTGCAGCGTATGCGTGAACTGGCTGTTCAGGCTCGAAACGACTCGAACGGTACTCAAGACCGTATCGCCCTGAACAAAGAATTCGCGGCAATGTCGGACGAGATCACTCGTATCGCCAACTCCACCAACCTGAACGGCAAGAACCTGCTGGACGGTACCGCTGGCACCATGACCTTCCAGGTTGGTTCCAACACCGGTTCGGCTAACCAGATCACTCTGACTCTGTCTTCCGGTTTCGGCGCTGCAACTCTGTCGGTTGACTCGGCTACTACCCAGATCACTGGTAACAGCTCGGCTACCGCTCAGGCTTCGTTCTCGGCTGCAATCACTCGTATCGATGCTGCTCTGCAGACCATCAACAGTGCACGTGCTGACCTCGGTGCTGCACAAAACCGTCTGACCAGCACCATCTCCAACCTGCAAAACATCAACGAAAACGCCGAAGCAGCACGTGGCCGCGTACAAGATACTGACTTCGCTGCTGAAACTGCACAGCTGACCAAGCAACAAACTCTGCAACAAGCTTCCACCGCAGTTCTGGCTCAGGCCAACCAACTGCCATCCGCTGTACTGAAACTGCTTCAGTAATAGCTGATTGAGTTTTGGCGAGGGGTGCGCGCTGGTCGTGCCCTCTCGCTTTTTTACTTTTAGAGGTGATGGACATGGATATGAGCGTGAAGCTGAGCTTGTCTTATCCGGCGGCCAAACACGTGACCCCGGTTGCGGACCAGTCTTCCGAAAAGCCTCGAGCGGAGCCCGCGAAAGTGGTCGACGTCAAGGAAGTGCGCAAGACTGCCCAGGCTGAGCAGGACAAGCTGAAAATGGCTGTCCAGGAAATTGAAAAGTTCGTTCAGTCGGTCAAGCGTAACCTGGAGTTCTCGATCGATGAGCCTTCAGGGCAAGTGGTTGTAAAAGTGATTGCCAGTGAGTCGGGTGAGGTGGTTCGCCAGATCCCCAACGAAGAAGTTCTTAAACTGGCCAATAGTTTGAATGATGCAAGCAGCCTGTTGTTCAGCGCTAAAGCCTGATAGCTGGCACGAATTTTGTTGTTTTGTTCTTTTGGGCGTTGTAGTGGTCAAAAGACCGGCGACACACTGAAGGGAGTTCCACATGGCAAGTCCAATTTTACCGGGCACAGGTCTAGGCTCTGGCCTCGATACCGGCGCTATCGTCAAAGCCTTGGTAGCTGCTGATAAAGCGGCCAAGCAAGGTCAGATCGACCGTGGGACCACCACCAACACGGCGAGTATTTCCGGGATCGGCACTTTGAAGTCGCTGCTGGCCACGTTCCAGGCGGCGCTCAAGGACCTGGGCAGCACGACCACCCCTCAGTTCACCGGTTTTGCGTCCACCACCTCCGACGCCAAGATTGTCAGCGCCACCGCGAGCAACTCCGCGGTCGCCGGCACCTACACGGTTGTTGTCGACAAACTGGCGACCAGTTCGAAAGTGGCCAGTGCCGCGTTCGCCGGTGGTGCGACCAGCCCGATCGCGCAGGGCACCTTGACCATCAGTCAGGGCGGTAAAAACTACACCGTTGATGTTCCAGCCGGCGCCACTTTGCAGTCGGTCCGCGACTCCATCAACAGCCAATATCAAGCCAGCGGCTTCAGTGCCAACATCGTGTCCGACAGTTTCGGTTCGCGTCTGGTGCTGGGTTCGAGCACCACTGGTGCCGGTTCCGAAATCAAGCTCAGCGGTATTGCGGAATTGGCGATTGACGGAACGCAGCCGATGCCAGGCACGCCAACGGCGACGTCTGCGGGCGCAATCGGGGCGTTGCCTCAGGACGCGAGCTACACCGTTGATGGCATGAAGATGAGCGGTCCTTCCAACACCGTCAGCAACGTTTCCGGGCTGTCGATGAACCTGGTTGCCACAGGCACGGCGACCATTACCGTCGCAGGCAACAACGACGGTTTGAAAGCTTCGATTCAGAAATTTGTCGACGCGTACAACGCCGTCGCCAACGCGGTGACGTCCCTGACCAAACCGTCCCTGGACGACGATGGCAATCCGACCGTCGCTGCCGCGCTGACCGGTGACCCGTTGCCGCGTTCGTTGCTGGCCGCCATTCGTGGTCCGCTGTCGCAGACCGGTGCCGGTGACAAGCTGACTGTGCTGTCGCAGTTGGGGATCACCACTGACCAGAAAACCGGTGCGCTGAACTTTGATTCCGTCAAGTTCACCGCCGCGATGAACGACAAGAAGCTCGGTGGCGAGGTTCAGACCCTGTTCACGGGTACCAACGGTCTGATCGAGCGCATGAACAATGTGATCAAGCCGTATACCGACACCGGCGGCATCCTGGATACGCGTACCACCAACCTGAACGTCACCAAAACCAGGTTGGCCGCCGATCAGGAAGCGCTGGATCGCCGGGTTCAGACCCTGACTGATGTACTGACCAAAAAGTACAACGACATGGACACGCTCGTCGGTAAATTGAAAGCCACGGCCAGCAACATCACCTCGATGTTCGAGGCCATGAGCGCGCAGCAGAAGAACTCGTAACACGCAGAGCGCCAAAAGCCCGGCAGCGTTTTCAAGCGCTCCGGGCTTTTTGCATTTGAATCTAAAGTTTTTTGACGCGTCGTCGATACACTGGTTAGACGAACTGAAAAATTTTGATGAGGTACAACATGAATCCAATGTTAGCCCTTCGCCAATACCAGAAGATTGGCGCTCAGGCGCAAACTTCCGAAGCCAGCCCGCATCGCCTCGTGCAGATGCTGATGGAAGGTGGTCTGGACCGTATCGCTCAGGCCAAAGGCGCGATCGAGCGTAAAGACATTCCGAACAAAGGTGTTCTGATCGGCAAGGCCATTGGCATCATTGGTGGTTTGCGTGAAGGTCTGGACCTCGAAAACTCTATCGAAACGGTCGGTGAACTGGACAACCTGTACACCTACATGATGAAGCGTCTGGCCGAGGCCAACATCAAGACCGATCCTGCGATTCTCGACGAAGTCTCTGATTTGCTTAGAACAGTCAAAGACGGTTGGGATGCTATTGCCGCTCCGGGTCCGCAGTTTTAAGGAGATCACCATGAGTCTTGTATTGCAGCGAATCGAACACACCCGCGAAGCCCTGGTCGGTGCATTGGCCGAGCGAAATTGGGAGGCCATCGGTGAGTTGGACCTGGCGTGCCGTTCCTGCATGGAAGACGTCTTGAGTGAAGCTTCGGTGGATGAGGCGGCGCTGCGCGATAACCTTGAGGAGTTGCTGGGGGTGTATAAGCAGCTTCTGGAGGCCGCGACAGGGGAGAGGCAAGCGATAGTCGACGAGATGTCGCAGATCCATCAAGCACAGAACGCGGCAAAGGTTTACCATCTGTTTGGTTAATTAATCCTCAGTTAATCCGAACGTAGTGCGCCATAAATTTGACTGTGCACGGTTTTTTGACTTAACTAGTGGCTGATTCCAGATTTCAGGCGTCTACAGGCTGTACTTGTCTGCAAGCGTCTAGCTTGCCCCCTATTTTGGGCATTGAGTTGACTAGGGAAGTTGCTATTGCATGTGGCGTGAAACCAAAATTCTGCTGATTGATGACGATAGCGTCCGTCGCCGCGATTTGGCGGTGATTTTAAATTTTCTCGGCGAAGAAAATTTACCCTGCGGTAGCCATGACTGGCAGCAGGCGGTCGGCTCTTTGTCGTCAAGTCGTGAAGTGATCTGTGTCCTGATCGGGACGGTCAATGCTCCTGGCGCGCTTCAAGGCTTGCTAAAGACACTCGCAACCTGGGATGAGTTCCTTCCGGTTTTGTTAATGGGCGATAATTCTTCCGTTGACCTGCCTGAAGACCAGCGTCGCCGCGTGCTGTCGACCCTGGAAATGCCACCCAGCTACAGCAAGTTGCTCGACTCGCTGCACCGCGCCCAGGTCTATCGCGAGATGTACGACCAGGCGCGCGAGCGCGGTCGTCATCGTGAACCCAATCTTTTCCGTAGCCTTGTCGGCACCAGCCGGGCGATTCAACACGTCCGTCAGATGATGCAGCAAGTAGCCGACACCGACGCCAGCGTGCTGATCCTTGGCGAGTCCGGCACCGGCAAGGAAGTGGTTGCGCGCAACCTGCACTATCACTCCAAGCGTCGTGACGCGCCGTTCGTTCCGGTCAACTGCGGGGCGATCCCGGCCGAGTTGCTGGAAAGCGAACTGTTCGGACACGAGAAGGGCGCGTTCACCGGGGCGATCACCAGCCGCGCCGGGCGTTTCGAACTGGCCAACGGCGGCACCCTGTTCCTCGACGAAATCGGCGACATGCCGCTGCCGATGCAGGTCAAGTTGTTGCGCGTGTTGCAAGAGCGCACCTTCGAGCGCGTGGGCAGCAACAAGACCCAAAGCGTCGACGTGCGCATCATTGCTGCGACCCACAAGAATCTCGAAAGCATGATCGAGATCGGCACCTTCCGCGAAGATTTGTACTATCGCCTGAACGTGTTCCCGATCGAGATGGCGCCACTGCGCGAACGTGTCGAAGACATTCCGCTGCTGATGAACGAATTGATCTCGCGCATGGAGCATGAGAAGCGCGGTTCGATCCGTTTCAACTCGGCAGCGATCATGTCGCTGTGCCGTCACGGCTGGCCGGGCAACGTGCGTGAACTCGCCAACCTGGTCGAGCGCATGGCGATCATGCACCCGTACGGGGTGATCGGCGTGGTCGAGCTGCCGAAGAAATTCCGCTACGTCGACGACGAAGACGAACAACTGGTCGACAGCTTGCGCAGTGATCTGGAAGAGCGTGTGGCCATCAACGGGCACACTCCGGATTTCAGCGCCAATGCCATGCTGCCGCCGGAAGGCCTGGACCTCAAAGACTACCTCGGTGGTCTGGAGCAAGGGCTGATCCAGCAGGCGCTGGATGATGCCAATGGCATCGTTGCGCGCGCTGCCGAGCGGTTGCGGATCCGTCGCACCACGCTGGTGGAAAAGATGCGCAAGTACGGCATGAGCCGTCGCGATGGTGATGAACAGGCGGATGATTGACGCCTGTTTTCCAAGTCGTTCATTTATAGCTGGTTTTTTTTAGGCACGGGTATTGCTACATCCCTCGCAACGTTCCGTTTAACTGACGGTCAGCCAAGCGAGAGAGCACGATGCCCCAAGCCGCCCAGATGTCTCCTGTCCCTGACGCTTCGGGGCAATCATCGTCCGTAGAGCAGGCGAGCCGGCTTGGCCTGGAGCAGGCGTTCGCGCTGTTCAGTCAGATGTCGAGCCAGCTCACCGACTCCTACAGCATGCTTGAAGCCCGGGTTACCGAGCTCAAGGGTGAGTTGGCGGTGGTCAGCGCCCAGCGCATGCAAGAGCTGGCGGAAAAAGAACGCCTGGCCAACCGTCTGCAAAATCTCCTCGATCTGTTGCCGGGCGGCGTCATCGTCATCGACGCACAAGGCATCGTGCGTGAAGCCAATCCGGCGGCGTGCGAGCTGCTCGGCCTGCCGCTTGAAGGTGAGCTGTGGCGTCAGGTGATTGCCCGTTGCTTTGCGCCCCGCGAAGACGACGGTCACGAAATTTCCCTCAAGGACGGTCGGCGCCTGTCGATTGCCACGCGCTCGCTGGATGCCGAGCCGGGGCAGTTGGTGCTGCTCAACGACCTGACTGAAACCCGTCACCTGCAAGACCAGTTGGCCCGCCATGAACGCTTGTCGTCCCTCGGTCGAATGGTCGCCTCGCTGGCGCACCAGATCCGCACGCCATTGTCCGCCGCCTTGCTGTACGCCAGCCATTTGACTGAGCAGGAGTTGCCGGTCGCTACCCAGCAACGTTTTGCCGGTCGCTTGAAGGAGCGTCTGCATGAACTGGAGCATCAGGTGCGCGACATGTTGGTGTTCGCACGCGGTGAATTGCCGCTGACGGATCGCGTGACGCCCAAAGTCTTGATGCAATCGCTGCAAGCCGCCGCACTCACCCATGTGCAAGACCTGCCGATTCGCTGGCAGTGCGACAGCCATGCCGGCGAGTTGCTGTGCAACCGCGACACGCTGGTCGGCGCGATTCTGAACCTGATCGAGAACGCGATTCAGGCCAGTGCCGGCGCTGTGCGGCTGAAGGTGCATTTCTACGCCCGTGAAAACAACTTGCGCGTGTGCGTCAGCGACAGCGGCAGTGGCATCGACAGCCAAGTACTGGCGCGTCTGGGCGAACCTTTTTTTACCACTAAAACCACCGGCACCGGCCTCGGGCTCACCGTGGTCAAGGCCGTGGCACGGGCGCATCAGGGTGAATTGCAGTTGCGCTCGCGACCGGGGCGCGGCACGTGTGCGCAAGTGATTCTGCCGCTGTTTTCGGGTGAAATGCCCAGCGCTCAGAGAGCGAAGTGAAGGCCATGGCAATCAAGGTTCTACTGGTTGAAGACGACCGCGCGCTGCGCGAAGCCCTGGCCGATACGCTATTGCTCGCGGGGCACGATTACACGGCGGTCGGCTCGGCTGAAGACGCGTTGACGGCGGTCGATAGTGAGGCGTTCAGCCTGGTGATCAGCGACGTCAATATGCCCGGTATGGACGGCCATCAACTGCTCGGTCTGCTGCGTGCGCGCCAGCCGCAGTTGCCGGTGCTGCTGATGACGGCGCATGGGGCGGTTGAGCGTGCCGTCGATGCGATGCGTCAAGGCGCGGCAGATTATCTGGTCAAGCCGTTCGAGCCTAAAGCCTTGCTCGATCTGGTGGCGCGGCACGCCTTGGGCAATCTCGGCGCGACTGACAGCGAAGGGCCGATTGCTTTCGAGCCGGCCAGTGCGCAACTGCTGGAACTGGCGGCGCGGGTCGCACGCAGTGACTCCACGGTGCTGATCTCCGGCGAGTCCGGCACCGGTAAAGAAGTGTTGGCGCGCTACATTCATCAACAGTCCCGTCGCGCCAGTCAGCCGTTCATCGCGATCAACTGCGCGGCGATCCCGGACAACATGCTCGAAGCCACGTTGTTCGGTCATGAAAAAGGTTCGTTCACCGGCGCCATTTCGGCCCAGGCTGGCAAGTTCGAACAGGCTGACGGCGGCACCATCCTGCTCGACGAAATTTCCGAAATGCCCCTCGGGCTCCAGGCCAAGTTGCTGCGCGTATTGCAGGAGCGCGAAGTCGAACGGGTTGGCGCCCGCAAACCGATCATCCTGGACATTCGGGTGGTCGCGACCACCAACCGGGACCTGGCGGGTGAAGTGGCGGCGGGGCGGTTTCGTGAAGACCTTTATTATCGGCTGTCGGTGTTTCCGCTGGCCTGGCGTCCGCTGCGCGAGCGCACCGCCGACATCCTGCCGCTGGCCGAGCGCCTGCTGGCCAAGCACGTCAATAAAATGAAGCATGCCGCGGCGCGCCTGTCGCCCGAGGCGCAGGCGTGCCTGATCGGTTATCCATGGCCGGGCAATGTGCGCGAGCTGGACAACGCGATTCAGCGCGCGCTGATTCTGCAGCAGGGTGGTTTGATCCAGCCGCAGGATTTCTGCCTGTCCGGGCCGATTGCCTGCGCGCCGTTGCCAGCATTGGTTGCAGCGCCGGTGCGGGCAGTCGAAGTCGACGCCGAATCGGCCGGCGCGCTGGGCGATGACCTGCGTCGGCGTGAATTCCAGATGATCATCGACACCTTGCGCGCCGAGCGTGGCCGGCGCAAAGAGGCCGCCGAACGCCTGGGCATCAGCCCGCGCACCTTGCGCTACAAGCTGGCGCAGATGCGCGATGCCGGCATGGACGTCGAAGCCTACTTGTTCGCCACCTGAAAGTTGACGCAAGCAACAACGATCTACAGGTGGGGGCGGGCTTGCCCGCGAAGACGGAGTGTCAGCCGACACTTAAGTGACTGTTACACCGCCTTCGTGAGCAAGCCCGCTCCCATAATGGTTTGTGATGATTCACGATTCAGGAAAGCCTGTGCAGGCTTTTGTGAAGCGAGGCCACGGAGCTGGCACCCTTGTTGCTAACACCTCACTACCCGCCGAGTGAGTGTCAAAAAAATTGCGGGTCGCCAACGACGTAGCTTCGTCAAAGAGAGAAATCATGAGCCAAGGTATTGAATTCAATCGGTTGATGCTGGATATGCGTTCCATGCAAATGGATGCCATGTCTGCGCCTAAATCGACTGCCGCCGTCCCTGAACTGGGTGGCAGCAGCTTTTCCGACATGCTCGGTCAAGCCGTCAATAAAGTGAACGACACTCAGCAAGCGTCGAGTCAGTTGGCCAGCGCCTTCGAGATCGGCAAAAGCGGCGTCGACCTGACGGACGTGATGATTTCCTCGCAGAAGGCCAGCGTGTCTTTCCAGGCGTTGACCCAAGTGCGCAACAAGCTGGTTCAGGCATACCAAGACATCATGCAGATGCCGGTTTAAGGACGAATTGAGTCATGGCAGAAGCAGTCGCTGATAACGTTCCGGCCAAGGCCACCCCGATCGACGGCAAACCGCCGCTGTTCGGCTTGTCCTTCCTGGAAAACCTCTCCGAGATGACCGTGCTGCGTCAGGTAGGCCTGTTGGTCGGCCTGGCCGCCAGTGTGGCGATTGGTTTTGCCGTGGTGTTGTGGTCCCAGCAGCCGGACTACCGGCCTCTGTACGGCAGCCTTGCCGGGATGGACGCCAAGCAGGTCATGGAAACCCTGGCCAGTGCCGATATTCCGTACACCGTTGAACCGAATTCCGGCGCCTTGCTGGTCAAGGCCGATGACCTGTCCCGTGCGCGGCTCAAGCTCGCGGCAGCTGGTGTCACTCCCACTGACGGCAACATCGGTTTTGAAATTCTCGACAAGGACCAGGGCCTCGGGACCAGCCAGTTCATGGAAGCGACGCGTTATCGTCGCGGCCTCGAAGGTGAGCTGGCGCGGACCATTTCCAGCCTGAACAACGTCAAGGGTGCCCGCGTGCACCTGGCCATTCCGAAAAGCTCGGTGTTCGTGCGTGACGAACGCAAGCCAAGCGCTTCGGTGTTGGTCGAGTTGTACTCGGGCCGCTCGCTGGAGCCAGGTCAGGTCGTCGCGATCATCAACCTGGTGGCCACCAGCGTTCCTGAACTGAGCAAATCCCAGATCACCGTGGTTGACCAGAAGGGCAACCTGCTGTCGGATCAGGCGGAAAATTCCGAACTGACCATGGCCGGCAAGCAATTCGATTACAGCCGTCGCATGGAAACCATGTTGACCCAGCGCGTGCACAACATCCTGCAACCGGTGCTGGGCAACGACCGCTATAAAGCCGAAGTCTCGGCCGATGTGGATTTCAGTGCCGTCGAGTCGACGTCCGAGCAGTTCAACCCGGATCAACCGGCGTTGCGCAGCGAGCAGTCGGTCAACGAACAACGCACCGCCAGCAATGGCCCGCAAGGTGTGCCAGGTGCCCTGAGCAACCAGCCGCCGTCGCCGGCCTCCGCGCCGCAAACCACCGGTGGCACCACCGCGGCGGCCGGCATGGTGCAGCCAGGCCAACCATTGGTCGATGCCAACGGTCAGCAAATCATGGACCCGGCCACCGGTCAGCCGATGCTGGCGCCGTACCCGGCCGACAAGCGTCAACAATCCACCAAGAACTTCGAACTCGACCGTTCGATCAGCCACACCAAACAACAGCAGGGCCGTTTGAATCGCCTGTCGGTGTCGGTGGTCGTGGACGATCAGGTCAAGGTCAATGCCGCCAACGGCGAAACCACCCGCGCGCCGTGGAGCGCCGACGAATTGGCGCGGTTCACTCGCCTGGTTCAGGACGCGGTCGGTTTCGACGCCAGCCGTGGTGACAGCGTCAGTGTGATCAACATGCCGTTCTCCGCCGAACGCGGTGAAGTGATTGCCGACATTCCGTTCTACTCCCAGCCCTGGTTCTGGGACATCGTCAAACAAGTGCTGGGTGTGTTGTTCATCCTGGTGCTGGTGTTCGGCGTGCTGCGCCCGGTGCTCAACAACATCACCGGTGGCGGCAAGGGCAAACAACTGGCCGGCATAGGCAGCGACGTCGAGTTGGGTGGCATGGGCGGCCTGGACGGCGAACTGGCCAACGACCGCGTCAGCCTCGGCGGGCCAACCAGCATCCTGCTGCCGAGCCCGAGCGAAGGCTATGACGCACAGCTGAATGCAATCAAGAGTCTGGTGGCAGAAGATCCGGGTCGCGTGGCCCAGGTCGTGAAAGAGTGGATTAACGCAGATGAGTGATAACCGAGCCGTTGCCGCCAAACTGACCAAGGTCGACAAAGCCGCGATTCTGCTGCTGTCCCTGGGTTCCACCGATGCTGCCCAGGTTTTGCGCCACATGGGGCCTAAAGAGGTCCAGCGTGTGGGCGTGGCGATGGCCCAGATGGGCAACGTGCACCGCGAGCAAGTCGAACAGGTCATGAGCGAGTTCGTCGATATCGTCGGCGACCAGACCAGCCTGGGCGTCGGCTCCGACGACTACGTGCGCAAGATGCTCACCCAGGCCCTGGGCGAAGACAAGGCCAACGGCCTGATCGACCGCATCCTGCTTGGTGGCAACACCAGTGGCCTCGACAGCCTGAAGTGGATGGAGCCACGCGCCGTCGCCGACGTCATCCGTTTCGAGCACCCGCAGATCCAGGCGATCGTCGTGGCGTACCTCGACCCGGACCAGGCCGGTGAAGTGCTTGGCAACTTCGACCACAAGGTGCGCCTGGACATTATCCTGCGCGTCTCGTCGTTGAACACCGTGCAACCTGCGGCCCTGAAAGAACTCAACCAGATTCTCGAGAAGCAGTTCTCCGGCAACTCGAATGCCTCGCGCACCACCCTGGGTGGCATCAAGCGCGCGGCCGACATCATGAACTTCCTCGACAGCTCGATCGAAGGTCAATTGATGGACTCGATCCGCGAAGTCGACGAAGACCTGTCCGGTCAGATCGAAGACCTCATGTTCGTGTTCAACAACCTGTCCGATGTCGACGACCGTGGCATTCAGGCTTTGCTGCGCGAAGTGTCCTCCGACGTGCTGGTGCTGGCCCTCAAGGGTTCGGACGAAGGCGTCAAGGAAAAGATCTTCAAGAACATGTCCAAACGGGCGGCCGAACTGTTGCGCGACGACCTCGAGGCCAAAGGCCCGGTGCGCGTCAGCGACGTGGAAACCGCGCAGAAAGAAATCCTCACCATTGCCCGCCGTATGGCCGAAGCCGGAGAAATCGTTCTCGGCGGGAAGGGCGGCGAAGAGATGATCTAAGGTCACTATGTCGTCCAAACATGATGAGTCCCAGACCGACCTGATTCGCGGCAAGAACGTTGCCGGGTTCGACGTCTGGGCGCTGCCCAGTTTCGATCCGTTTGTGCCGGAGCCCGAGCCGGAGCCCGAACCCGAGCCACCGGAAATGGAGGAAGTGCCGCTGGACGAAGTCCAGCCACTGACCCTCGAAGAACTCGAAAGCATCCGTCAGGAGGCTTACAACGAAGGCTTCGCCATCGGCGAGAAAGAAGGTTTTCACAGCACCTCGCTCAAGGTTCGTCAGGAAGCCGAAGCGGCGCTGGCGCCGAAGATTGCCGGCCTTGAGCAACTGATGGTCAACCTGTTCGAGCCCATCGCCGAGCAGGACACCCAGATTGAAAAATCCCTGGTCGACCTCGTGCAGCACATCACCCGACAGGTGATTCAGCGCGAGCTCGCCATCGATTCGACGCAGATCGAACACGTCATGCGCGAAGCCCTCAAGCTGCTGCCACTGGGCGTGGGCAATGTGCGGCTGTACATCAATCCGCAGGATTTCGAACAGGTCAAAGCCCTGCGCGAGCGCCATGAAGAAACTTGGCGCATCGTCGAAGACGAATCGTTGCTGCCGGGCGGTTGCCGGGTCGAGACGGAGCACAGTCGCATTGACGCCACGGTTGAAACCCGAGTTGCCCAGGTCATGGCCAAGCTGTTCGATCAGTTGCACGATCAGGCGCTGCACCCAGCCGCGCCGGACCTGAGCCTGGAACTTCCAGTCGACGCCAAACCGGCGGCCGAACCGCTGGCAGAACCTGCACTGGACGTCCCTGATGCGCCTTGACCGCACCAGTTTCGCCAAGCGCTTGGGCAGCTATGTCGAAGTCACGGAACTGGCCGGCGCACCGATCCTCGAAGGCCGCCTGCTGCGCATGGTCGGTCTGACCCTCGAAGCCGAAGGTTTGCGCGCCGCCATGGGCAGCCGCTGCATGGTCATCAACGACGACAGCTATCACCCGGTGCAGGTCGAAGCCGAGGTCATGGGGTTCTCCGGCAGCAAAGTATTCCTGATGCCGGTTGGCAGCGTTGCCGGTATTGCGCCCGGCGCCCGTGTGGTGCCGATGGCCGACACCGGCCGCTTGCCGATGGGCATGAGCATGCTCGGCCGAGTGCTCGATGGCGCCGGGCGCGCGCTCGACGGCAAGGGCGGGATGAAGGCCGAAGACTGGGTGCCGATGGACGGCCCGACGATCAACCCGCTCAAGCGCGAACCGATCAGCGAGCCGCTGGACGTGGGCATCCGCACCATCAACGGTTTGTTGACGGTCGGTCGCGGCCAGCGTCTGGGCCTGTTTGCCGGTACTGGCGTCGGTAAATCGGTGCTGCTGGGCATGATGACTCGCTTCACCGAGGCCGACATCATCGTGGTCGGGCTGATCGGTGAGCGGGGTCGTGAAGTTAAAGAATTCATCGAGCACATCCTCGGTGAAGAAGGGCTCAAGCGTTCGGTCGTCGTGGCGTCGCCGGCGGACGATGCGCCGCTGATGCGTTTGCGCGCCGCGATGTATTGCACGCGGATCGCCGAGTATTTCCGCGACAAGGGCAAGAACGTCCTGTTGCTGATGGATTCCCTGACCCGTTTCGCCCAGGCCCAGCGAGAGATCGCCTTGGCCATCGGCGAACCGCCAGCGACCAAGGGTTATCCGCCGTCGGTGTTCGCCAAGTTGCCGAAACTGGTGGAGCGCGCCGGTAATGCGGAGAAGGGCGGTGGTTCGATCACCGCGTTCTACACCGTTCTGTCCGAAGGCGATGACCAGCAGGATCCGATTGCCGATGCCGCCCGAGGCGTGCTCGACGGGCACATCGTGTTGTCCCGGCGTCTGGCGGAGGAAGGGCATTACCCGGCCATCGACATCGAAGCATCGATCAGTCGGGTCATGCCGTCGGTGGTCAGCCCCGCGCACATGGCGCGCGCGCAGATGTTCAAGCAGTACTGGTCGCGTTATCAGCAGAGCCGTGACTTGATCAGCGTCGGTGCGTACGTACCCGGTGGCGATCGTGAAACCGACACCGCCATTACGTTGCAGCCGGCCATGACCACCTACCTGCGTCAGGGCTTGAACGACAACATCGGCATGGGCGCCAGCGAAAACCATCTTGCTTCCATCTTCGCCCCGGCACCGGGCGGCTAACCGGCCATGGCCCTGAGCCGAGCCGCACGCCTGGCGCCCGTGGTGGAAATGGCCGAAAAGGCCGAAAAAACCGCAGTCATGCGTCTCGGCCACTTCCAGGGCCAGGTCCGTGTGGCGGAAAGCAAACTTGCCGACCTTGAAAACTTTCGCCTCGAATACCAGGAGCAATGGATCGTACGCGGCAGCAGCGGCGTGTCCGGCCAGTGGTTGCTGGGTTATCAGGGCTTCCTGGCGCAGCTGGGCACGGCCATCGATCAGCAACGCCAGAGCCTCAACTGGCACCAAAACAACCTGAACAAGGCTCGCGATTCGTGGCAACAGGCGTTTGCCCGGGTCGAAGGCTTGCGCAAACTGGTGCAACGCTACATGGACGAGGCGCGAAAGCTGGAAGACAAGCGCGAGCAGAAGTTGCTGGATGAATTATCCCAGCGGCTGCCCAGGCATGACCCGTATTGAGTCAGGTCGAGCGCGTTGTCGTTCTTCGCCGGGTTTGGCGAACCGCTGATACCTCCCGCCTTGCCGCCGCCCCCGGCAGGTGCTAAACCTTGTACAAGCACGTTACCCAAAGACAAGGAAGCCGCTCAATGTCAGTCGTTACAGAAGTCTCCCAGGATGGGCAAAAGCTGACGATCTCGATCAAGGGACGATTCGATTTCGCCAAGCATCAGGAATTTCGTGAATCCTACGAAGGACTTTCGCGAAAACCCGAGTCCATCGAAGTGAATTTGAAAGACGCCACCTACCTCGACAGTTCGGCGCTCGGCATGTTGCTGCTGCTGCGCGACCACGCGGGAGGCGACAATTCCGATATACGCGTCGTCAATAGCAGCTCGGACGTGCGCAAGATCCTCGCCATCTCCAACTTCGACAAACTGTTCGATATCAGTTGACTGCCATGCAGTCGGCCGAGCCGTTAACCATCCTCATTGCCGAAGACAGCGCGGCCGATCGTATGCTGCTGTCGAGTATCGTCCGTCGTCAGGGGCACCAGGTGCTCACGGCCGCCAACGGTGCCGAGGCGGTCGAAGCGTTCCGGCAGCAGCGACCGCACCTGGTGCTGATGGACGCGATGATGCCGGTGATGGACGGCTTCGAGGCGGCGCGCCAGATCAAGGTGCTGGCCGGTGAAACCCTGGTGCCGATCATCTTCCTGACTTCGCTGACCGAAAGCGAAGCGCTGGCCCGCTGCCTGGAAGCGGGGGGTGACGATTTTCTGGCCAAGCCATACAACCAGGTGATCCTCGCCGCCAAAATCAAGGCGATGGATCGTCTACGACGGTTGCAGGCCACGGTATTGCAGCAGCGCGACTTGATCGCCAAACACCACGATTACTTGCTCAACGAGCAGCGGGTGGCCAAGGCGGTGTTCGACAAGGTGGCGCACTCCGGCTGCCTGAATGCGCCCAACATTCGCTACCTGCAATCGCCTTACGCGCTGTTCAACGGTGACCTGCTGCTGGCCGCGTTCACCCCGGCGGGCGACATGCATGTGTTGCTGGGCGATTTCACCGGCCACGGGCTGCCGGCGGCCGTCGGAGCGATGCCGCTGGCGGAGGTGTTCTACGGCATGACCGCCAAGGGCTACGGCCTGTCGGAAACCCTGCGCGAAATGAATGCCAAGCTCAAGCGCATCCTGCCGGTGGACATGTTCTGCTGCGCGACGTTGCTGTGTTTGAGCTTTCAGCGCCGTTCGGTGGAAGTGTGGAACGGCGGGATGCCGGACGGTTACCTGCACCGCATTGCCAACGGTGAGCGCACGCCGTTGCCGTCGCGGCATCTGCCACTGGGCGTCCTGAGCCCGCACGCCTTCGACGATTGCACGGAGGTGTTGCCGATGGCCGTGGGCGACCGGGTGTTCCTGCTGTCCGACGGGGTGATCGACACCTGCGACGCCAATGAACAGTTGTTTGGCGTGGAGCGCTTGCAGCGAGTGTTCGCGGCCAATCAGCAGCCGGAAAAACTGTTCGAGGACATCGAGCAGGCGTTGCGCGACTTCCGTGGTGAAACGCGCGATGACGTGAGCATGCTCGAGATCAGTCTGCTGGACGCGGCGCAATTGACGCCACCGGCCGTGATGTACTCCGACAGCGGTCAGTCTTGCCCGCTGGACTGGTCGGTCAGCTTCGAGTTTCGCGCCGATACGCTCAAGCGCTTCAATCCGCTGCCTTACCTGTTGCAGTTGCTGCTGGAGGTGCACGGTCTGCGGGCTCGCAGCGGTGCGCTCTACAGTGTGCTGGCGGAACTGTATTCCAATGCCCTGGAGCACGGCGTGCTTGGGCTGGACTCAAGCCTCAAGCGCGATGTTGCGGGTTTTGCGCGTTATTATCAGCAGCGCAATGAGCGACTCGACGCGCTGCACGACGGTTATGTGCGGGTGCATCTGCAGGTCACGCCCAAGGCCGAGGGCGGCAGCCTGACCATACGGGTCGAGGACAGTGGCAAGGGCTTCGATGTGGCGCGAGTCATGGAGCGGCCACTTGATGGCATCCGTCTGTCGGGACGCGGCGTCAGCCTGATCCGACAGTTGAGCGATCACGCCAGCTGGTCCGACGATGGTCGCAGTGCTCGCGTGGAGTTTTCGTGGGAGGCTCTGGCATAATTCACGCGTTCTTGATCAAGGAGTGAGCAAGTGGCTGACACACATCTGGACCGAAACGTGCTGAGCGCGTTGCAGGAAGTGATGGAGGATGAATATCCGACGTTGCTGGATACTTTTCTGGCCGATTCCGAAGAGCGATTGCGTCTGCTGCGAAAAGCCGACGATGCGGCTCAACTCATGAATGCTGCCCATAGTTTCAAGGGCAGCAGCAGCAATATGGGCGCCATTCGCCTGGCCGAGTTGTGCAATGAGCTTGAGCAGCGCGCCAAGCAACAAAGGCTTGCCGGAATCGAAGCACTGGTAGGCGAAATCGATGGCGAATTTGCCATAGTCAAACCGCTTTACGAAGCCGAGCGTCAACGCTCGCTGGCCGGCTAGAGTGACCGCCCGGCGCTTTTAACGCTTGCCGGGCAAACCTGGCCCAACCCTTGCACTCAACTTGCTCACCTGTACCTACGATCCCAGTGCAGCGGAGACCGTTTTATGCCCGTTACCCCCAATTCACTTCTTCAGGCCAGCCCAGCGGCCAAGACGCTTGCCGCCCCCGCCAATACCCCGGCGCCGGCCGCCGAGCCAGGGGACAAGGCGTCCAGCTTCGCTGATGTTTACGCTAACCAGGCGCAGAACAAGCCTGCTGTCGCCGCCGATAAGCCGGCCGCCTCTGATGCTGACAATGCCACGCAGGGCGCGGTTAAACCAGACGCCGCCAGCGACAAGGCTGCCGCCCCGGAACCTGCGGTTGCCGATAGCGGCAATTCCTTGCCCGCCGATAAACCGGCGCCGGTCGATGATTTAACGGCCAGCGACGACACGCCGCAGATTACCGACACGCCGTTGGCCGATGCGCCGCCAGTCGATCCGAGTATCGACCCGTCGCTGGATCCTGCCTTGATGCAGGCTGCACAGCCGATGGTCCTCGTGCCGGTTGTGGAAACCACCCCACCGGTTGCCCCGACTGTGCAAGCGCAGGTTGCCGCTCCGGTTGCCGCCGCCGTCGTTGCCGCACCAGTGCCAGCGGCCGTCGCTACCACCACGCCTCCCGCCAGCGACTTCGATCCCGAAGCCGATCCGCTCGACGCGTTGCCAGCCGTGCGCCTGGCCATGGAGCAGGGCGGTCACGTGTCTGCTGCCAGTCAGGCTCAACCGAAAGCAACGCCGGTGCAAACCCAGGCCGACGGTGAACTGACCTCGGCGCAGAACTTTGCCGCCGGCATGGCCAGCATGCTTGACGTGCAAGCGGACAAGGACAGCACCAGTCAGAACGGCGAGAAAACCTTCAGCGGGCTGATCGATGACGGCCTCAAGGATCTGAAATCCGCCAGCAGCGACACCCGCGTCGATGATTTCGCCAACCGTCTGGCGGCACTGACTCAGGCTGCAACGCCGAAAACCGCGAATGCGCTACCGGTGAATCAGCCGATCGCCATGCACCAGAGCGGCTGGACCGAAGAAGTGGTCAATCGGGTCATGTACCTGTCCAGCGCCAACCTGAAAGCGGCGGACATTCAACTGCAACCGGCCGAACTGGGGCGCCTTGATATTCGGGTCAACATGGTTCCGGACCAGCAGACCCAGGTCACCTTCATAAGCGCCCATCCGAGCGTTCGCGAAGCGCTGGACAGCCAGATGCATCGCTTGCGTGACATGTTCACGCAGCAGGGCATGGGCCAGGTCGATGTCAACGTGTCCGACCAGTCCCGTGGCTGGCAAGGCCAGGGTCAGGAACAGGCCCAGCAGGGGCAGGGCGGTCGCACCAGCGCCAATGGCGGCCGACTTGACGCCATGGATGACGAGATCGAGCCGAGTATTGCTGAAGCGGCCGCCACCACCACCAGCGTCATCGGCTCCAGCGCCGTCGACTACTACGCCTGATTCAACACATACCCTGTGGGAGCGGGCTTGCTCGCGAAGACGCAGTGTCAGTCAATAGAGATGTCGACTGATACACCGCCTTCGCGAGCGAGCCCGCTCCCACATTGGTTTGTGGTGCCCACACTAAAGCCCTCCCGACACTTCTGGCATAACACTTGCTCTTGCCTTGCCGTGCGACTGTGAAAACCCGAATAGTGACGGATTATTGGCATGGCGAAGAGCGACGCAGCAGTAAAAGACCCCGCAACCAAAGGCAAGATCAAGCTGATCATTTTGATCGTGGTGGCCCTGCTGCTGGCGATCGGCACGTCCGTGGGGGCGACATGGTTCTTCATGCATGGCGCCCAGAGCAAGCCTGAGCCCACCGCCGAAACCGCCGTTTCCGGCAAGCAGCCGGCGGTGTTCGAACCGATGGCGCCGGCGTTCGTGGCCAACTACAACCAGAACGGTCGTCAGCGTTACATGCAGGTGAGCATCACCATGCTGGGGCGCAACCAGGCTGATCTGGAAGCCCTCAAAGTGCACATGCCGGTCATCCGCAATAACCTGGTCATGCTGTTCTCCGGCCAGGATTTTGCCACGCTGGCGACCCCGGTCGGCCAGGAGATGTTGCGTCAGAAGGCCACGGCCAGCGTCCAGGAAGTGGCGCAGAAAGAGCTGGGCAAAGTGGTGATCGAACAGTTGCTTTTCACTAATTTCGTACTGCAGTAGGAACACGACATGGCCGTGCAGGACCTGCTGTCCCAGGATGAGATCGATGCGCTGTTGCATGGCGTCGACGATGGTCTGGTACAGACCGATAACGTTGCTGAACCCGGCAGCGTCAAAAGCTACGACCTGACCAGTCAGGATCGCATCGTCCGCGGACGCATGCCGACCCTGGAAATGATCAACGAGCGTTTCGCTCGTTACACCCGCATCAGCATGTTCAACATGCTGCGCCGCTCGGCGGACGTTGCCGTCGGTGGTCTACCTCCTCCACAGGTGTTGCATGAAGATCGCTGTGCTGTCGCGGAATCCGCGTCTGTA
>NZ_JBNNWE010000052.1:0-43368 GCF_050280905.1 Pseudomonas sp. NPDC086278 | reverse complement strand
CGGTCAAGCCGACTTCCATGAACTTGACCAGCGCATCCACTTCGTCGGGCGTGAGGTTGAGCGGTGTCATGTCCGGGTCGAGGTTCGAGGTGTTGTGCTGGTTGGCGCCTGGATGCTCGAAGCCGCTGGTGTTGTTGGCCTCCGAACCGCGCCGGTCGCCGCCACGGTTATAGAATTCGACCACTTGCTTGAGCGTCGAGCGGCTGCCGTTGTGGAAATACGGCCCGGTCAGCGCGATGTTGCGCAAGGTCGGGGTTTTGAACGCACCATCGATGGCATCGTGGAACCCGACGTTGGGTTTGAGCGTCGAGTCGCACGGCAGCCCCGCGCTCAGGAGCGCGTCAAAGGTGCAGACGTCGACGTCCAGCGGATCCGGTACGTTGCCGCCCTGCAATTGCGTGTTGTATTGGCGAGTGAACGACAGCGGATTGCCCCACGCGTCAGTCCCGCCGAGCGCCAGGTCCTCCGAGGTCGGGCGCACGCCGGTGTTATAGAAACCGTTGTCGTACAGCGCGGTCAGGTTGTCGGCCATTACCATCCGTTCGATGCGCTCGCGGGGATGGAACAGCAAGGGGCTGGCGGCGTTGGTCAGTTCCGCGCCGCCGTGGCAATTGACGCACTTGCCCTTGCCGAGAAACAGATTCATGCCCTGAACTTGCTGGGCGTTCAGCGCCTGTTGATTGCCTTGCAGATAGGCGTCGACGGGCGCCTGGTCCGAAACCAGCGTGGCTTCGTACAGTTGAATCGCCAGCCCGAAAAACAGCGGAAAGTTGGCCTCCATCTGGGTGTACGGCGCGCCACCGAGCGACACCTGCTGCGTGGCGTTCCACAACCGTGGCTGGAACGCGGCTTTGATCAGTTCACGGTAAGTCGGACGCCGTGCACCGGACACCGACGCCAATACCGAATCGGTGGAAGAAATCCGTTGCTGCTTGAGCATCAGCGTGTCGAGCATGCGGCGGCCGATGTCGGCGAAGGTGCGCCCGCCGCAAGACATTTCCACCGGGCTACCGGGAGGCCCGACGGCTTGCGAGGCGGCGGAAGCATCGTTGAGGGCCAGTCGCACTTTGGTCGCCACCCCGCTGCGGTCGCTGGTGACGAAAATCCCGGCATCGGGGTCGCGATTGCCGAACGGCGAGAAACCGTTGAACACGTTGTTGGCCCGCCCATCCCAGAAGTTGCGCACGTTGAACACGGCGTTGATCACCGTCGGCGCATTGCGCCCGGTACTGCGCCGGACATTGATGCCGCCGACCTGGAAAATGCCGTCCGGCTGCTGCGTGCACTTGTCGAAACGCGGCTGATTCGGCTTGACGAAGTTGGCGTCATAGACGCCTTGCGAGCCGACCACATCGTCGGTCGAGTAGAGAATGGGCGAGTTGCGGTCGAGCGGATCTGCCAGTACATGGGTCGGAAAATCGGTCTTCTTCAGCGTGTAATTCGGACCGCCCTTGCCGGCGGACAGGGTCGCATAGGACGCCACGTCGCCAGGGATGTCGGACGCTACGAAGGGTTTGTTGAAGATCGATGCCACGTTGGCATGGGTGCTCGCCTGGCCGGGGTTGATCTGGTTGGTGATTCGATGGTCGACGCCCGCGTGAAAGTGGCACGACGCGCACGCCGTGGAGCCATCGCTGCCGATCTCCATGTCCCAGAAAAGCGCCTTGCCCAAGAGGATGGCCGCGCTGCGATTGAGCACGTAATCGGTCATCAAATCGACTTTTCGCCCGCCTTCCGTTCCCGAGGGATCGGGCGGTGTGATGCCATGCAGCGTTTGCAGGGAAGGCACTTCGGGAACCGGCGGATCGACGTCTGGCGCGGTGGCGGCGAACGCGCCTTGGGCCGTTAAGGCGAGAAGGCAGGCCAAACGGATTATGCGAAGGATGTTCATGCGCTTCACCCTGACGACACTGGCGATTCATAGGCAGTTGTCAGTGGTTTTGCAATTAATCGGCCAAACCCTTAAAGGCGCATTCCGCGCGGCTCGGAACCCGCGAGGTCGCCTGTCACGCCCGATGTTGCTGGGGAAGAAACCCCAGAAACGGGGCCAATCCCAAGACAAAAAAAACCGCTGCTCCCGAAGGAACAGCGGTTTTTGAACAACCGCGTTAAGGCTTAGTAGCCCAGCGCGAAGTCTTCTTCTTTCATGTCCATCAGGTTGTTGGCGCCCGACAGCATGGTTGCCACGTGAGTGCGAGTACGCGGCAGGATGCGCTGGAAGTAGAAGCGCGCCGTTTGCAACTTGGCGGTGTAGAACGCGGTTTCGGAGGTGCCGGAGGCCAGTTTCTCGGCCGCCAGACGCGCCATGTCAGCCCAGAAATAGGCCAGGCAGGCGTAACCGGAATACATCAGGTAGTCCACGGAGGCCGCGCCGACTTCTTCGCGATCTTTCATGGCCGCCATACCGACCTTCATGGTCAGCTCGCCCCACTCTTTGTTCAGCGCAGCCAGCGGTGTCACGAATTCCTGAACGGCTTCGTTGCCTTCGTTGGTCTGGCAGAACTTGTGGACGATCTTGGTGAAGCCTTTCAGCGCCTCGCCTTGAGTCATCAGCACTTTACGGCCCAGCAGGTCGAGTGCCTGGATGCCGGTGGTGCCTTCGTACAGCATCGAAATGCGGCTGTCGCGAACGTTCTGCTCCATGCCCCACTCGGCGATGAAACCGTGACCGCCGTAGATTTGCACGCCGTGGTTGGCGGACTCGAAACCAACTTCAGTCATGAAGGCTTTGGCGATTGGCGTCATGAACGCCAGCAGCGCGTCGGCTTTCTTCTTCTCTTCTTCGTCCACGCCGTATTTGACGATGTCGACTTGTTTGGCGGTGAAGTAAACCATCGCGCGGTTGCCTTCGGCGAACGCCTTCATGGTCAACAGCATGCGACGCACATCTGGGTGCACGATGATCGGGTCAGCGGCTTTTTCCGGCGCTTTCGGGCCAGTCAGCGAGCGCATTTGCAAGCGATCACGAGCGTATTTCAGGCCGCCCTGGAAGCCGATCTCGGCGTGAGCCAGACCTTGCAGCGCAGTGCCCAGACGTGCGGTGTTCATAAAGGTGAACATGCAGTTCAGGCCTTTGTTCGCCGGGCCGATCAGGAAACCGGTAGCCGCGTCGAAGTTCATCACGCACGTGGCGTTGCCGTGGATGCCCATCTTGTGTTCCAGGGAACCACAGGTCACGGCGTTGCGCGCGCCGATCGAACCGTCTGCGTTCGGCATGAACTTCGGCACGATAAACAGGGAGATGCCTTTGGTGCCGGCCGGTGCATCCGGCAGACGTGCCAACACGATGTGGACGATGTTGTCGGCCATGTCGTGTTCACCGGCCGAGATGAAGATCTTGGTGCCGGAAACTTTGTAGGAACCGTCGGCCTGAGGCTCGGCCTTGGTGCGCAGCATGCCCAGGTCGGTGCCGCAATGCGGTTCGGTCAGGCACATGGTGCCGGTCCATTCGCCGGACACCAGTTTGGTCAGGTAGGCGTCTTGCTGCTCAGGCGTACCGTGTTCGGAAATGGTGTTCATCGCGCCGTGCGACAGGCCCGGGTACATGCCCCACGACCAGTTGGCTTCGCCAACCATTTCGCTGACCGCCAGCCCCAGGGACTCCGGCAGGCCTTGGCCGCCGTGTTCTACGTCGTGGGCCAGGCTTGGCCAGCCGCCTTCGACGAATTGCTTGTAGGCTTCTTTGAAGCCAGTCGGGGTTTTAACGCCGGACTCGCTCCAGGTGCAGCCTTCGATGTCACCCACGCGGTTCAGCGGAGCCAGCACCTGCTCACAAAACTTGGCGCCTTCTTCGAGAATGGCGTGAACCATGTCCGGAGTGGCATCTGCGCAAGCCGGAAGGCTCTGATAGTGCGCTTCGTAGCCGAGCAATTCGTCACGAACGAAGCGAATATCACGCAAGGGGGCCTTGTAGTCAGGCATAGCGATAAACCTCTGCTGATGTAACCGGGAATGAACGACCGCGTTGATTTGTTGTGACGGTCAAACAGTTGTTTGAAACATACGTTTACGCCCAAATCTTGTCAAGCATCGATCTTTTGCCGCTCGTCATCATCGCCACGGCAAATTGCACGCGCAGCCGCGCAACGCCGTTGAGTGAGCAACGTGTCGTCTATGAAAGATTAGTTGAGCGAGAAGGACTTACGCAGAAAAACGCCGCGAACAGACGCGGCGTTGGAGAAGCGGATTCAGCGAGTGATCAAGCGTAGGTATCAATCAACGTCCCAAGCATTTCATCGGAAGCCTTGGCGACTCGCACACCGGCTTCAACCTGAAACGTGCCTTGGGCCATTTCAATCATGTTGCTGGCCAGGTCCGATTGCTGGCTGCGATCAACCGAGAGCAAACGGTCGACCTGAACCTCGGAAGACTGACTGGTGACCGAACGCTCGATCGTATTGTTGGCGATCTGGCCGGCCGCCTGATCGACACGGTTCTGCCCAGTCTGAATAGTGCTCAGACCGGCATAAAAAGCGGTATTTCCTGAGATTTCCATGGGAGAACTCGTCCTGCAAAAGGGTCAACAGCCGCCATTGAAACAGAGATGATGGCAAAAGGCCCGTTAAAAACACTAATGGCACAGTGCCTTGTCATAGTTAAAAGCTCAAAGTCAAAACCTCAATCCAGCAAATCCAGTTGCAGATGCTCCGCCACCGCTTCTGCCGTCACAGACTTGAGCTTCGGCACCCGCCCAAGGCACGGCGCGGGAATGCGCTCGGCCAGTGTCGCGAGGTTTTCTTCCAGCCGCGAAGTCTTCGGATCGATGATGTTGGCCACCCAGCCCGCCAACTGCAAACCGTCCCGGGCAATCGCCTCGGCCGTCAGCAACGCGTGATTGATACAGCCCAAGCGCACGCCGACCACCAGAATCACCGGCAGATTCAACGCCTTCGCCAGGTCCGACAGATTGTCCTGATCCGCCAACGGCACGCGCCAGCCGCCGGCGCCTTCGATCAAGGTGAAATCCGCGTGCCGGTCGAGAATCTCGCGCATCGGCGTCAACAGCGACTGCACCGTCAGTGCCACACCGACCTCGCGCGCCGCCAGATGCGGCGCAATGGCAGGTTCGAACGCCACCGGATTGACCTGCGCATACGTCAGCGGCAGCGAACATTCGGCCAACAGCGCCAGCGCATCGGCGTTGCGCAAACCCTTGGGCGTCACCACGCAGCCGGAGGCAACCGGTTTGCCCGCCGCCGTGCTCATGCCGGCCGACCGCGCCGCGTGCAACAAGCCTGCTGCAACGGTGGTCTTGCCGACATCGGTATCCGTCCCGGTGATGAAATAGGCTTTGCTCATAGCGGTTTCTCCAACACGGCGTAGACCACTAGATAAGTCGCCGGCAATCCTTCGGCCTGACGAAACTGCTCATAAGCCTCGACCAGACCGAGGATCCGCGCCCGACCGGTCAAGCCACCCGGCCGGCCCGGGTTCAAATTGTGCGCGCCCAACGCCTTGAGTTCATGCGTCAGGCTGCGCACGTCCGGGTAATGCAGTACGTGAGCACGGGTTTGCAGGCTCACCACGTTCAAGCCGCTGACCGCGCACAGCTGCTGGTAAACACCGAACTCGCGGAAGCGGTTGACGTGCACCATGCCATCCACCTGACGCCAGCTGTCGCGCAACTCAAACAAGGTCCCAGCACAAAGACTAGCAAACGCGAAAATCCCGCCCGGTTTCAGCGTTCGATACGCCTCACTGAGAACCGATTCGAAATCCGCGCACCACTGCACCGCCAGGCTGGAGAAGATCAGATCGCAGGTCGAACCCTGTAACGGCAAACGCTCGGCGTCCCCGACGATGAAGTGCGTGGCACCGCCCAGTGGCCGCGCATGGTTGAGCATGCCTTCGGCAATATCCAGCGCCACACCGTGGCTGGCAGGAAAACGCACACCCAGCGCCCGACTGAAATGCCCGGTGCCGCAGCCCAGATCCAGCCAACGGCGCGGAACATATTCACTGGGCAAACGGCTGAGCAATTGGTTGCCGACGTCGCGCTGCAATTCAGCCACGCTGTCGTAGCTTGCCGCCGCACGGGAAAAGGAAGCCGCCACCTGGCGTTTGTCGGGCAAACCGCCGGAAAGGTTGGGAAGGGATAAATCAGTCATCACCGGACTCGTGCAAAAAGGCCTGAATCGCCCCCGCCACACCGTGGGGATCTTCCAGAAGAAACGCGTGGCTGGCCTGTTCAATCAGACCGATTTCAACATCCGGCAGCAACGCCAGCAGCTCGCCGGCAGCTTCAGCCGGAACCAGCGCGTCGAGGCCGGCGAATAAATGCAATTGAGGACCGCGGAACGCTTGCAGCGCCTGGCGATTATCCAGTTGTGCGAGCACTTCCAGACCGCTCATCAATATCGAAGCGCTGGTGTTTGGTGCGCCACCGAGCAACAACCGCGAGAGACCGCGTGAGTCTTCAGCGCCTTGCGCGCACAGCAACGAGAAACGCTTCAACGTCGTGCGCGGGTCGACCTGGCAGCCGGCCAGGAACGCGTCGAAAGTCGCGGCCGGCATCGCGCTCGGCCACTGCTCGTGAGCCACAAACGAAGGATTGCTCGCCAGAGTCAGCAAACCGCAGCAACGATCACCTCGCCGCGCCGCCAATTCAGAGGCGAGCATGCCGCCCAGGGACCAGCCGCCAAGCCAGGCGTCTTGCGGTATCGTCGAATCCAGTTCATCGAGCCATTCTTCAGGATCGCTCGATACCAGTTCCGGTAACGGTTCGATCTCGACCCGCAGGTGCTCATCCAGCCCTTGCAACGCGGCGGCCAACGGTTCCAGCGGCGAAATGCCCAGACCCCAGCCGGGCAGCAGAATCAGTCGGTCACGCATGGCTCGACTCCGATTCAAGGCGGGCAAAACAATCGGCCAGGCCATTCAACAACAGCAGCACCTGCGCTTCGCTGTGGGCGGCCGTCAGAGTGACCCGCAGTCGCGCACTGCCAGCGGGGACGGTGGGCGGGCGAATCGCCGTCACCATCAACCCGCGCTCGCGCAACATCTGCGACAGGCGCACCGCGCGTCCGGCATCGCCGATCATGATCGGCTGGATCGGCGTGAAGCTGTCCATCAACTCCAGGCCAATCTGCTCGGCGCCGTGACGGAATTGGCGGATCAACGCGTTCAGATGCTCACGACGCCAGTGTTCCGTGCGCAGCAGCTCGAGGCTTTTCAACGTCGCGCAAGCCAGGGCCGGGGGTTGGCTGGTGGTGTAGATGTAGGGCCGTGCGAACTGAATCAGGCTTTCGATCAGCTCTTCGCTGCCAGCCACGAACGCACCCGCCGTGCCGAACGCCTTGCCAAGTGTGCCGACCAACACCGGCACGTCTTCCTGGCTCAGACCAAAATGCTCGACGATCCCGCCACCCTTCGCCCCCAGCGGACCGAAGCCGTGAGCGTCATCGACCATCAGCCACGCACCTTTGGCCTTGGCTTCGCGCGCCAGCGCCGGCAGGTCGGCAATGTCACCGTCCATGCTGAACACGCCGTCGGTGACCACCAGCGTGTTGCCGGTGGCTTTTTCCAGACGCTTGGCCAGGCTGTCGGCGTCGTTGTGCAGGTAACGATTGAAACGGGCGTCGGACAGTAAACCGGCATCGAGCAACGAAGCATGATTGAGCCGGTCTTCGAGCACCGTATCGCCCTGCCCGACCAACGCCGTCACCGCACCGAGGTTGGCCATGTAACCGGTGGTGAACAGCAGCGCACGCGGACGCCCGGTCAGGTCAGCCAAGGCTTCTTCCAGTGCGTGATGCGGCGTGCTATGGCCGATGACCAGGTGCGAAGCGCCACCGCCGACGCCCCAACGGGACGCGCCGGCGCGCCAGGCTTCGATCACTTGCGGGTGATTGGCCAGGCCGAGGTAGTCGTTATTGCAAAACGCCAATAAAGGCTGGCCCTCGACCACCACTTCCGGGCCTTGGGGGCTTTCGAGCAATGGGCGCTGGCGGTAGAGGTTTTCGGCACGACGGGCAGCAAGGCGTGCGGCGAGATCGAAAGACATGCAGGCCTCGAAGATCAATATGGGTATGCACCCAGTCCCAATGTGGGAGCGGGCTTGCTCGCGAAGGCGTCAGCACAGTCGACATCAATGTTGAATGTCATACCGCTTTCGCGAGCAAGCCCGCTCCCACATTGGATTTGTGTCGGGTCAAACAGCAGCGTTATAGAACTGCTCGCTGCTCTTCTGCTCAACCAACGCCTGTTCGATAGCGGCCTGATGCACTTCATCGGCATGCTCTTCGCGGGCTTCCGGCAGGATGCCCAGACGCGAGAACAGCTGCATGTCCTTGTCGGCCTGCGGGTTGGCGGTGGTCAGCAGTTTGTCGCCGTAGAAAATCGAGTTCGCACCGGCGAAGAACGCCAGGGCCTGCATCTGCTCGTTCATCGCTTCGCGGCCAGCGGACAGGCGCACGTGGGATTGCGGCATCAGGATGCGGGCGACGGCGAGCATGCGAATGAAATCGAACGGGTCGATATCGTCGGCATTTTCCAGCGGCGTGCCCGCGACTTTCACCAGCATGTTGATCGGCACCGATTCCGGATGCTCCGGCAGGTTGGCCAACTGGATCAGCAGGTTGGCGCGGTCATCCAGCGACTCGCCCATGCCGAGGATGCCGCCAGAGCAGATCTTCATCCCCGAATCACGCACGTAAGCCAGCGTTTGCAGGCGCTCGCCGTAGGTGCGGGTGGTGATGATGCTGCCGTAGAACTCCGGCGAGGTGTCGAGGTTGTGGTTGTAGTAATCGAGGCCGGCCTGGGCCAGCGCTTCGGTCTGATCCTGGTCCAGACGACCGAGGGTCATGCAGGTTTCCAGGCCCATGGCTTTCACGCCCTTGACCATTTCCAGCACGTACGGCATGTCTTTGGCTGACGGGTGTTTCCATGCGGCGCCCATGCAGAAACGGGTCGAACCGATGGCCTTGGCGCGCGCGGCCTCTTCGAGGACCTTCTGCACTTCCATCAGTTTTTCTTTTTCCAGGCCGGTGTTGTAGTGACCGGACTGCGGACAATATTTGCAATCTTCCGGGCAGGCACCGGTTTTGATCGAGAGCAGCGTCGACACCTGGACCCGGTTGGCGTCGAAATGCGCGCGGTGCACTGTCTGCGCCTGGAATAACAGGTCGTTGAATGGCTGTACGAAGAGAGCTTTGACTTCGGCCAAAGACCAGTCATGACGCAGGGTTGCAGAGGTGCTGGCGCTCATGGGCGTTTCCTTGTTTATGCTTGGCAAGCGACTGAGGGACGTAATACCCACAGGCGCGACACGGATGTTCGGCATATTTAAGGAAGAGCGATGCGCTGTCAACCACGATACGTAGGACCGGTTTACATCTGGTTAAACAATGATCAACGCTGCTTGCTCTGCAACGAAGCCAGCGAAGAAATCAGGCCCATTTGCATGGCCTGCGAGGCCGACCTGCCCTGGCTCGGCGACCACTGTCAGACCTGCGCCCTGCCCTTGCCCGCGGCCGGCTTGACCTGCGGCCAATGCCTGAAGCGACCACCGGCCTTCGAACAGGTCGCCGCCCCATGGACCTACAGCTTTCCCGTCGACACGCTGATCACCCGTTTCAAACACGCGGCCAAGTGGCCGTTTGGCCACTTGCTCGCCGAACTTCTCGCCGAGTTCCTGCAACATCGCTTCGATGAAGACTTGAACCGACCTGACGCGTTAGTGCCCGTGCCGCTGGCCGGTAAACGCCTGCGTCAACGGGGTTTCAACCAAGCGGCGATGCTGGCTCGCTGGCTGGGCAGCCGTCTGGACATTCCTTGTGATGAAACGCTGTTGTCGAGAATCCAGGAGACCAGCGCGCAACAGGACCTGAATGCCGAGGCGCGGAACAAAAATCTGCGCAACGCCTTCGCGCTCACGTCTGATGCGTCGGTCAAAGGTCGCCACCTGGCACTCGTCGACGACGTGCTGACCACCGGGGCCACCGCTCAGGCGCTGGCGCGGTTGTTGATGGAGGCCGGGGCTGCGCGAGTTGATGTTTATTGCCTGGCCCGAACGCCCAAGCCTGGCGATGGGGTTTAACTCAAGGACACCATACCTGTGGGAGCGAGCTTGCTTTGGGCGGCGATCCGACGAAGAAGCCATAACATTCAGCATCCATGTCGAATTTCAAATTGCTTTCGCGAGCAAGCCCGCTCCCACAGGGAATTGCGCCTGACTTGACTCGCGCGTCTCAAGCGGCCAACGTCCCCTCCATCGCCACCGCCCAAAGCGTCTCGCCATGTCATTGCCTACATTGCTGTCCCAGCACATTGTCCGCCGCCCACAGCGCATCGCGTTGCTGCAACACATCGCCGAACAGGGCTCGATCACCCGCGCCGCAAAAAGCGCGGGCCTGAGTTACAAAGCGGCGTGGGACGCGATTGACGAGCTGAACAACCTCGCGCAAAAACCACTGGTGGAACGCAGTGTCGGCGGCAAGGGCGGTGGCGGCGCGAAACTGTCTGACGAAGGCCTGCGCGTGTTGCGTCTGTATCAAAAACTGCAAGCCTTGCAGGCCCAGGTGCTGGAAGCCGCCGAAGATGCCAGCGATCTCGACTTGCTGGGGCGGTTGATGCTCAGGACCAGCGCGCGCAACCAGTTGCACGGCAAAGTCGTGGCGATTGACGCTCAGGGCCGCAACGACCTGATTCGTCTGGAGTTGGCCGAAGGCTTGTGCATCGATGCGCAAATCACCCACGACAGTACGCTGCGTCTCGACCTGGCTCATGGCATGGCAGTCGTTGCACTGATCAAGGCCGGCTGGCTGGATCTGCTGGCCATCGAGCAAGCCGCAACACCTGGCAACAATCGCCTGAAGGGCGTTATCGAAGAGATTCTCGACGCCGAGGACGGGCCCTGCGAAGTGCGTATCGGCTTGCCCAACGGCCAAACGCTGTGCGCCCTGGCCGAGCCGCTGGATTTGAGAACTCGCGGGCTCAGCCTCCACAAACCGGTGCTGGTGCAGTTTTCACCGTCCAACGTTCTGCTCGGGACACCGCTCTGAAACAAAAGCGTCATTGAGGCTCTTTAAGGTGGCTGCAAAAACCCGCACGGAGCCTGATGTGAGCCTATTAGAAGAAAACCAGTCCACCGACCTTGAGCACATGGTCGGCTTCAGCCGCCGTGGTTTTATCAGCGCCGGCGCCCTGTGCGGGGCCGCGATGTTCCTCGGTGGCAACCTGCTGAGCCGCAGCGTGCTGGCCGCCAGTGTCAGTGCCGGCTCCAGCGAACTGCTGGGTTTCAACAGCATCCCCGCCGCCACCACCGACGCCATCACGCTGCCGCCGGGTTACAAAGCTTCGGTGCTGATCAGTTGGGGCCAGCCGTTGCAAAAGCATGGCCCGGCGTTCGACCCGAGTGGCCACGGCACCGCCGAGCATCAGGAAGTCCAGTTCGGCGACAACAACGACGGCATGAGCCTGTTCGAGTTTCCCGGTGATAAAAACCGCGCGCTGATGGCGATCAACAACGAATACACCAACTATCGCTACCTCTACCCGCACGGCGGCATGCCGCAATCGGCCGAAGAAGTACGCAAGGCGCTGGCTTGCGAAGGCGTGTCGGTGATTGAGGTGCAGCGCACCCGTGGCCAATGGCAGTTCGTCCAGGGCTCGCGCTACAACCGACGCATCCACGGCAACGCACCGATCAGCCTCAGCGGCCCGGCCGCCGGTCACGCCCTGGTGAAAACCAGCGCCGACCCGCAGGGCAAGAACGTCCTCGGCACCTTCCAGAACTGCGCCAACGGCAAAACACCGTGGGGCACTTACCTGACCTGCGAAGAGAACTTCACTGACTGCTTCGGCAGCAGCAATGCCGAGCAGACGTTCGACGCCGCCCAGAAACGCTACGGCGCCGTGGCCGCCAGCAAAGAAATCAACTGGCATCAACACGACGCGCGTTTCGACCTCGCAAAGAATCCCAACGAACTCAACCGTCACGGCTGGGTGGTGGAAATCGACCCGTTCGATCCGCAATCTACGCCGGTCAAGCGCACCGCCCTGGGCCGTTTCAAACATGAAAACGCCGCCCTGGCCGAGACCCATGACGGTCATGCCGTGGTGTACATGGGTGACGATGAGCGCGGTGAGTTCATCTACAAATTCGTCAGCCGCGACAAGATCAACCACAAAAACCCCAAGGCCAATCGCGACCTGCTGGATCACGGCACGCTGTACGTGGCGCGCTTCGACGCGGGCGACGGCAGCGCCGACCACCCCAAAGGTCAAGGCGAATGGATTGAACTGACCCACGGCAAGAATGGTATCGACGCCAGCAGTGGTTTTGCCGATCAGGCCGAGGTGCTGATTCACGCGCGCCTCGCCGCCAGCGTGGTGAAGGCCACGCGCATGGACCGTCCGGAGTGGATCGTCGTCAGCCCCAAGGATGGCCAGGTTTATTGCACGCTGACCAACAACGCCAAGCGTGGGGAGGACGGGCAACCGGTGGGCGGGCCGAACCCGCGCGAGAAGAATGTGTACGGGCAGATTCTGCGCTGGCGCACCGACCGCGATGATCACGGCGCCAAAAGCTTCGCCTGGGATCTGTTTGTGGTCGCCGGCAACCCGGGCGTCCACGCTGGCACGCCGAAGGGCGGATCGTCGAATATCACGCCGCAGAACATGTTCAACAGCCCGGACGGCCTGGGCTTCGACAAGGCCGGGCGGTTGTGGATTCTGACCGATGGCGATTCGAGCAATGCCGGGGATTTTGCGGGCATGGGCAATAACCAGATGTTGTGCGCCGATCCGGTGACGGGCGAGATTCGGCGATTCATGGTCGGGCCGATTGGCTGTGAAGTGACGGGGATCAGCTTTTCGCCGGATCAGAAGACGTTGTTTGTCGGGATTCAGCATCCGGGGGAGAACGGTGGTTCGACGTTCCCCGAGCATTTGCCGAATGGCAAGCCGCGGTCTTCGGTGATGGCTATTTCACGGGAGGATGGCGGGGTCGTCGGCGCCTGATCAATAGCCTTCGCGAGCAAGCCCGCTCCCACAGTAGTACTCAGGTGTGTCGCCAATCGCATTCACACTGAAGATCCACTGTGGGAGCGGGCTTGCTCGCGAAGGCGTCCGCCCAGACATCACTCATCTCAACCCCAACCACTATAGAAGCCCCGTCTGCGCTACCATGCTTGGCCCGACGCGGCAGCCTGCTGCGCGCAGGAGTCAGCATGGCCCACCCGTTTGCAACCCTCACCCCAGACCTCGTGCTCGATGCCGTCGAAAGCATCGGCTTTCTCAGCGACGCGCGCATTCTGGCGCTCAACAGTTACGAGAACCGCGTCTATCAGGTCGGCATCGAGGACTCCGAGCCGCTGATCGCCAAGTTCTACCGCCCGCAGCGCTGGACCAACGAAGCGATTCTCGAAGAACACCAATTCACCTTCGAACTCGCCGAGTGCGATGTCCCCGTGGTCGCGCCGATGATCCACAACGGCGCCAGCCTGCATGAACACGCCGGTTTTCGTTTCACCCTGTTCCCTCGCCGTGGCGGCCGCGCGCCGGAGCCGGGCAATCTCGATCAGCTGTATCGCCTCGGCCAATTGCTCGGTCGACTGCACGCCGTCGGTGCCACAAAACCGTTCGAACATCGCGAAGCGCTGGGCGTGAAGAACTTCGGTCACGACTCGCTGAACACCTTGCTCGAAGGCAATTTCGTGCCCAAGAGCCTGCTGCCGGCCTACGAGTCCGTCGCCCGCGACCTGCTCAAGCGGGTGGAAGAGGTGTACAAGGCCACGCCGCACCAAAACATCCGCATGCACGGCGATTGCCACCCCGGCAACATGATGTGCCGTGACGAGATGTTCCACATCGTCGACCTCGACGACTGCCGCATGGGCCCGGCAGTGCAGGACATCTGGATGATGCTCGCCGGGGATCGCCAGGAATGCCTGGGGCAATTGTCGGAATTGATGGACGGCTACAACGAGTTCCACGACTTCGACCCACGGGAACTGGCACTCATCGAACCGCTGCGCGCGTTGCGCCTGATGCACTACAGCGCCTGGCTCGCGCGTCGCTGGGACGACCCGGCGTTTCCACACAGCTTCCCGTGGTTCGGCAGCGAGCGGTATTGGGGTGATCAGGTGCTGGCGCTGCGTGAGCAGTTGTCGGCGCTCAATGAAGAACCGCTGAAACTCTTCTGATTCACCCCGCCCCCCTGTGGGAGTGGGCTTGCTCGCGAAAGCAGTTGTGCATTCAACATCAATGGCGACTGACCCGACGCCTTCGCGAGCAAGCCCCCACATTGGCCCGCGACCATTCCTACAAATCTCCTTACAATCCCCTCTTTGTTAGCTGCCTAAGCAAGGACTCTGCATGCAAGCCGCCAACCCCCGTCGCGGGTACATCCTGGGCCTGAGTGCCTACATCATTTGGGGACTTTTCCCGCTCTACTTCAAAGCCATCGCCAGCGTGCCTGCCGTCGAAATCATCATTCACCGCGTGCTCTGGTCCGCGCTGTTCGGCAGCTTGTTGCTGATGGTGTGGAAGCATCCCGGCTGGTGGCGCGAGCTGCGTGACAACCCCAAACGCCTGGCGATCCTCGCGCTGAGCGGCACCTTGATCGCGGCCAACTGGTTGACGTACGTCTGGTCGGTGAACAACGGACGGATGCTCGAAGCCAGCCTCGGCTATTACATCAATCCACTGGTGAACGTATTGCTGGGGATGTTGATTCTCGGCGAACGCTTGCGACGCATGCAGTGGCTGGCGGTCGGGCTGGCGGCGGTCGGTGTGGCGCAGCAAGTGTGGCAAGTCGGCAGCCTGCCATGGGTCTCGCTGGTGCTGGCGCTGACGTTTGGCTTCTACGGATTGATCCGCAAACAGGCGCCGGTCAAAGCGTTGCCTGGGCTGGTAGTGGAAACCTGGATGCTGGTGCCGATCGCCGTGGCGTGGCTGCTGTTCAATCCAACGGCAGCCAGCGCACAGCCTGCGTTCTGGACCACTTCCGAAGCCTGGTGGCTGGTGGCTGCCGGTCCGGTCACGTTGATACCGCTGGTGTGTTTCAACGCCGCCGCACGGCATTTGCCCTACACCACACTGGGATTTCTCCAATACCTGGCGCCGACGCTGGTGCTGCTGCAAGCCGTGCTGTTATTTGACGAGCATTTGTCGTCCAGCACCCTGGTGGCCTTCATCTTTATCTGGGCCGGTCTGGCGGTTTACAGCGTCGATGCGGTGATCAGCATGCGCCGCCGCAGCTGATCAAAAAACGTACAAACCTCTACAGGCCACGTCTGCCGTGGCCTGCATCGATCCTTCCCAAGGTTATCCACAGCGTGATCCCCGGCGTTTGTGCGCAACCTGTTGAAACTGATGGTTTTTTGATCAGATCCTGTAGAAGCCCGGCCGGCGTGGCCTGGCGGGCTGTCTCTACAGGTTATCCACAGGCAGGTGCACGTTTAACTTGGATAACACTGCCGGGACCGCTGGGTCAGGGTTCGCTGCGCAACACCAACTCAACCATCAAATCGTCCGCCAGGGTTTCCAGGCGCGACTGCAACACGTCCAGTGACAAGGTCAGGGGCACCGCAAGAATCGCCTCGGCGTGGAACAGCGGTTCGCTGCTCATCGGCGCCGGCCGGACTTCAGTGACCAGGCGCTCCAGGTTCACCCCCTGCTCGCTCAGCAAACGGGTGATGTCGCGCACGATACCCGGCCGGTCATTGCCGACCAGCTCCATGGCGATTGGCTTCCAGGTGCAGGATTGCTCGATGCCGCTCTCGGCAATCAGCACGCGAATGCCCTGGGCAGACAATGCCTGTAGGGCATCGACCAATTCGTCGTAGGCCTCGGCTGGCACACCTACTCGCAGAATCCCGGCGAACTGCCCGGCCATCCGTGACATGCGACTCTCCAGCCAGTTACCGCCATGCTCGGCGATGCATTGGGCGATGCGCTCGACCTGTCCGGGTTTGTCCGGTGCGAATACGGTGAGTACGAGGTGATCCATGGCGCAGCCCTCTTTTGTTATTGAGAGGGAAGTATAGGCAAGGGATGTTTCGGTGTCGGCGGTGCGTTCATTCGCGAGCAAGCCCGCTCCTACAGGTATTGCGCATGCCGTGTGGGAGCGGGCTTGCTCGCGAATGAAGGCACCGTCGACTGCTCTGAAAAAACAAATCGTGTACATGTTTTTATATTTAACTGGAACAATCCGATGGTTTTTTGAGAACATCCCGTTCCCCGACATGACTGCAATGCGTCATGGGGTCGCATAACGACGTAATTAGTCTAATTTTCACAAGCGCAATTGATCATGTAGTATGCCGCAGCGCGCACTACATAACGTTGGATCGATGTCTGCCACAGGCACACTCGCAACCCTGAAAGCCCTGTCAGCAAGGCCTCCAAGCCGTTGATCGGACCGAACCCAGCCGCCCGCGAGGGCATGTACTGGCGGACGGGTTTGTGGTTTAAATGGCCCGAGGCTTCATTGTCAAAATTGAAGAGCTGAAAAGCGAAATAGCTGAGCAGAGTGAGGCAAGCAATGACTGAACACGTTCAAGTCGGTGGCCTGCAGGTCGCCAAAGTCCTGTTCGACTTCGTGAACAACGAAGCCATTCCCGGTACCGGCCTCACCGCCGATAAGTTCTGGGCCGGTGCCGACAAGGTCATTCATGACCTGGCACCGAAGAACAAAGCCCTACTCGCCAAACGCGATGATTTCCAGGCTCGTGTCGACGGCTGGCACCAGGCACGTGCCGGTCAGGCGCATGACGCCGTGGCCTATAAAGCCTTCCTGCAAGACATCGGTTATCTGCTGCCAGAAGCGGCCGATTTCCAGGCAACGACGCAAAACGTCGATGACGAAATTGCCCGCATGGCCGGCCCGCAACTGGTGGTGCCGGTCATGAACGCCCGCTTCGCGCTCAACGCCTCGAACGCCCGCTGGGGTTCGCTGTACGACGCGCTCTACGGCACCGACGCGATCAGCGAAGCTGACGGCGCGGAAAAAGGCAAAGGCTACAACAAGGTTCGCGGCGATAAGGTCATTGCCTTCGCCCGCGCCTTCCTCGACGAAGCCGCGCCCTTGGCGGCCGGCTCGCATGTCGATTCCACCGGCTACAAGATCCTTGACGGCAAGCTGGTAGTCGCCCTTAAAGGCGGCAGCAACAGCGGCCTGCGCAACGATGCGCAACTGATCGGTTTCCACGGCGATGCCTCTGCACCGACGGCGATCCTGCTGAAAAACAACGGCCTGCACTTCGAGATCCAGATCGACGCCAGCACTCCGGTCGGCCAGACCGACGCGGCCGGCGTCAAAGACGTGCTGATGGAAGCCGCGCTGACCACCATCATGGACTGCGAAGATTCCGTCGCCGCCGTCGATGCCGATGACAAAGTGGTGATCTACCGCAACTGGCTGGGCCTGATGAAGGGCGACCTGTCGGAAGAAGTCGCCAAGGGCGGCAAGACCTTTACCCGCACCATGAACGCCGACCGCACTTACACCGGCGTCGACGGTAAAGAGCTGAGCCTGCACGGCCGCTCGCTGTTGTTCGTGCGCAACGTTGGCCACTTGATGACCATCGACGCGATCCTCGACAAGGACGGCAACGAAGTGCCGGAAGGCATTCTTGACGGTCTGGTGACGTGCCTTGCGGCAATCCACAGCCTCAACGGCCACAACTCGCGCAAGAACAGCCGCACCGGTTCGGTCTACATCGTGAAGCCGAAGATGCACGGCCCGGAAGAAGCCGCGTTCACCAACGAGCTGTTCGGCCGAATCGAAGACGTGCTCGACCTGCCGCGCAACACGCTGAAAGTCGGGATCATGGACGAGGAGCGCCGCACCACGGTCAACCTCAAGGCCTGCATCAAGGCAGCCAGCGAGCGCGTGGTGTTCATCAACACCGGGTTCCTCGACCGCACGGGCGATGAAATCCACACCTCCATGGAAGCCGGCCCGATGGTGCGCAAGGCTGACATGAAGGCAGAGAAGTGGATCGGCGCCTACGAAAACTGGAACGTCGATATCGGTTTGAGCACCGGCCTGCAAGGTCGCGCCCAGATCGGCAAAGGCATGTGGGCGATGCCCGACCTGATGGCGGCGATGCTCGAACAGAAAATCGCTCACCCGCTGGCCGGCGCCAATACCGCATGGGTCCCTTCGCCAACCGCCGCCGCCTTGCACGCGTTGCATTACCACAAGGTTGACGTGTTCGCGCGCCAGGCCGAACTGGCCAAACGTGCGCGCGCCTCGGTGGACGACATCCTGACCATCCCCCTGGCAGTGAACCCGCAGTGGACTGCCGAACAGATCAAGAACGAACTGGACAACAACGCCCAGGGCATTCTCGGTTATGTGGTGCGCTGGATCGATCAGGGTGTCGGTTGCTCGAAGGTGCCGGACATCAATGACATCGGCCTGATGGAAGACCGTGCAACGCTGCGGATTTCCAGCCAGCACATTGCCAACTGGCTGCGTCACGGCATCGTTACCGAAGCGCAAGTGATGGAAAGCCTCAAGCGCATGGCGCCGGTGGTTGACCGTCAAAACGCCAATGACCCGCTGTATCGCCCGCTGGCACCGAACTTCGACAGCAACATCGCCTTCCAGGCGGCGGTCGAACTGGTGATCGAAGGCACCAAACAGCCGAACGGCTACACCGAGCCGGTTCTGCACCGTCGTCGTCGCGAGTTCAAGGCTGCCAATGGCCTGTAACTGACTGCGGACGCCAGACATGAAAAAGCCCTGATCTTTAGATCAGGGCTTTTTCATTTGCGAATGCGATCTCCTGTGGGAGTGAGCCTGCCCTGTGGTGAGGGGGCTGGCCCTGTGGTGAGCGGGCTTTTGTGGCGAGGGGGCTTGCCCCCGTTCGGCTGCGCAGCAGTCGTAAAACCAGCGAACGCGGGATGTGAGGATAAATGAGGTAGCAGTCATTGGGGCCGCTTCGCAGCCCAACGGGGGCAAGCCCCCTCGCCACAAAAGCCCTTCAGCCTTCAGCCTTCAGCCTCAGAACTCAGAACTCAGAACTCAGAACTCAGACTTAAGAACTCAGCCCTCAGAACTCAGACTTCAGTGCAGCCCTCAGCCCTGAAACCTCAGGTAGCGTCAAGGCTCCATCCCCAACTCATGCTTGACCAGCGCCAGCAACTTGTCGGTATCAATCGGCTTGAGCAGGAAATCCACCACGCTCAAATGCATGGCGGCGATGGCGTCCTTCACGTCGGCATCGCCGGAGACGATGATGATCGGCATCGCCGCCCGGACCGACTCGCGCACCTGGCGGATAAGGTCCAGGCCATCCACATGCCCCATGCGCAGATCAGTAATCACCAGGCCGATCGAAGGTTTCTCGTCCAGCATCTTGAGTGCGGTTTCGCCACTGGCAGCGGT
The DNA here is from genome assembly GCF_050280905.1 of Pseudomonas sp. NPDC086278. Lineage (NCBI taxonomy): Bacteria > Pseudomonadati > Pseudomonadota > Gammaproteobacteria > Pseudomonadales > Pseudomonadaceae > Pseudomonas > Pseudomonas sp. NPDC086278. The sequence continues at coordinate 24,029 of NZ_JBNNWE010000052.1, read as the reverse complement.
CATGCAATGAATGCCGTCAAGCGCGAGAATCTCTGACAGCAATTCCCGCGCATCCTTATCGTCGTCGACGATCAATACTCGCTGGGGCGGTAGATCGGGCAGCGACATGACGGCACTCAGCGCCTCGCGCTCGGCATCACTCAAAATATCTTGGTCGGACATGGTTTTCTCTACGGTTTCAATTCAATCCCCTAGCACATTCGTCAGACATCGCTAAGCAGGCCAACAATGTGCACTTCGTCGGAAACTTTTCCAAGAGGCAAATTGAGAGCTTTTTCGCTGATCTGCGTCAGGCACTTCCGAAATCGCGACCTGAATGGCCCATCCTAGACTTACGTCCAATGGGCACCCTGCATTCAGGGGCCGACCATGGCTGAGTCATCCGACAACCACAATTCCAAAAAGACTGCGGTAATGGTTATGAGTAAAGCGGACGCCTTCACACAGGCAGGGAAAACCGCGGTGTTGCAAAACATTCAGGGCACTTTGCAATTTCTTCAGCGCTTCCCGCCCTTCAATCAAATGGAACACGCTCACCTGGCGTACCTGGTTGAACAATGTCAGCTGCGTTTCTACGGCCCCGGCGAGAGCATCATCAAGCCTGCCGATGGCCCGGTTGAGCATTTTTATATCGTCAAACAGGGGCGCGTCGTTGGCGAACGTCCGCACACGGCCAAGGGCGGCACCGAAACCACTTTCGAAATCACCACCGGCGAGTGTTTCCCCCTCGCCGCGCTGCTGGGCGAGCGGGCGACGCGTACCGAGCACCTGGCCGCCGAAGACACCTTTTGCCTGCAACTGAACAAGCTGGCGTTCATCAAGCTGTTCGCGCTGTCCCACACCTTTCGCGACTTCGCCTTGCGCGGCGTCAGCAGCCTGCTGGATCAGGTCAACCAGCAAGTCCAGCAAAAAGCCGTGGAAACCCTCGGCACACAATATTCGCTGAATACCCGCCTGGGCGAACTGGCCATGCGTCACCCCGTGACGTGCAGCCCGGTCACGCCGCTGCGCGAAGCCGTGTCCCTGATGCACGAACAACAGGTCGGCAGCATTGTGGTGGTCGATGACCAGAAGGCGCCGCTGGGGATCTTCACCCTGCGCGACCTGCGCCAGGTGGTGGCCGACGGCACCAACGACTTCAACGAAGCCATCGAACGCCACATGACCCAGAAACCGTTTTCCCTGTCGCCGGACCACAGCGCCTTCGACGCGGCGATTGCCATGACCGAACGGCACATTGCGCATGTGTGTCTGGTCAAGGATCAGCGCCTGTGCGGCGTGGTGTCCGAGCGCGATCTGTTTTCCCTGCAACGGGTCGATCTGGTGCATCTGGCGCGGACCATCCGCAGCGCCCAGCGCGTGGAAAACCTGGTGGCGATGCGCGGCGAGATCGGCCAACTGGTCGAACGCATGCTCGCCCACGGCGCCTCTTCTACGCAGATCACTCACATCATTACGCTGCTCAACGACCACACCGTGTGCCGGGTCATTGAACTGACGCTCGCCGAGCGAGGCGACCCCGGCGTTCCCTTCAGTTGGCTGTGTTTCGGCAGCGAAGGCCGCCGCGAGCAGACGCTGCACACCGATCAGGACAACGGCATTCTGTTCGAAGCCCGGGACGCTGCGCACGCCGCCGAGATTCGCGGCAAGTTGCTGCCGATTGCCCAACAGATCAACCAGAGCCTGGCGCTCTGCGGCTTCACGTTGTGCAAAGGCAACATCATGGCCGGCAACCCCGAGCTGTGTTTATCCCGTGCCGAATGGGCGCGACGGTTTGCGGCGTTTATCCGCGAGGCAACCCCGGAGAACCTGCTGGGCTCGAGCATTTATTTCGATCTGCGGGTGGTGTGGGGCGATGAGCAAGGTTGCGAGCAATTGCGTCGCAGCATTCTCGATCAGGTCGGCGACAACCGTTTGTTCCAGCGGATGTTGGCCGACAACGCCTTGCGTCATCGGCCGCCGGTCGGTCGCTTCCGCGAGTTCGTGCTGGCGAAGAAGAATGGCGAGAAAGCCACGCTGGACCTGAAAGTCCAGGGACTGACGCCGTTTGTCGACGGTGCCCGGCTGCTCGCCTTGGCCAATGGCATCGAGGCGAACAACACCCTTGAGCGCTTCCGGCAACTGGTCGCCAAGGAGGTCATCGAGCGGCTGGACGGCGCGGCGTATGAAGAGGCTTATCACTTCATTCAGCAAACCCGCATGCAGCAGCACCAGCTACAGACCCGGGAGAATCTGCCCTATTCCAACCGCGTCGATCCGGACAGCCTCAATCATCTGGACCGACGGATCCTGCGTGAATCCCTGCGCCAGGCACAACGCCTGCAAAGCAGCCTGGCCCTGCGGTATCAGCTATGAGCCTGTTTTCATGGTTGCGCCCGGCAAGCCTGGTGCTGCCTGCCGAACTTCTGCGACGTCTTGAACGCTTGCCCGCCCTCGCCGAACTCAGCGAATGCAGCCTGCGCGAGCAGCGCTGGGTGGTGCTGGACCTGGAAACCACCGGGCTGAACCTGAACAGGGATCGGGTGCTGTCCATCGGCGCGGTGGTGATCGAGGACGGCGCCATCGATTTCAGCCAGCAGTTCGAGCGCACGCTGCAATGCGTCGACATGAAGCTGGCGCCCAGCGTGTTGATTCATGGGCTGGGCCCCAGCGCGATTGCCGCTGGCAGTGACCCGGCGCAGGCGCTGATCGAGTTCATGGAGTTCGTCGGCGACAGCCCGGTGCTGGCGTTTCATGCGCCGTTCGACCAGCACATGCTTGGGCGCGCGTTGAAAGATCATCTGGGCTACAAGTTGCAGCATCCGTTTCTGGACGTGGCGGAGATCGCGCCGCTGCTGTGCCCGCAGGCGAACATCAAGGAAGCCGGGCTGGATGAGTGGATCAGTTGGTTCAAGCTCGAAGTCTTCGAACGGCACAACGCCAGCGCCGATGCGCTGGCCACGGCGGAACTGGCGCTGATTCTGTTCAGCCGCGCGCGCCAGCAGCAGATTCATAGCCCGTTGAATTTGCAACAGCGGTTGAGCCAGTGGAAACGGCGCCAGCAAACGCCCTCCTTCTAATTGCCCCAGCGTCTTCGCGGCGCTCCGACGATCCGCCGCGAAAAAACGATAACGCGGTCTACCTGCCGCCCACCCGACCAGCGCCAATTGCTTACCTCCCGCGCCTCTGCCACAATCGCGAACAATTCTCGTTAGTTAACACTTCCCAAACGGTGATGCTGCGTGTCGTCAATCCCAAGCCCCCACAGTGAGCTGGTTGGTGCGTTATACCGCGACCATCGCGGTTGGCTATTGGCTTGGCTGCGACGTAACGTGGCCTGCCCGCAACGGGCCGAAGACCTGAGCCAGGACACCTTCGTGCGCTTGCTGGGGCGCGATGAGCTGAAGGAGCCTCGCGAACCGCGGGCGTTTCTGGTGGCGATTGCCAAGGGCCTGCTGTTCGACTATTTCCGCCGCGCCGCGCTGGAACAGGCCTACCTCACCGAACTGATGCTGATCCCCGAAGGCGAACAACCGTCGGTGGAAGAACAGCAGCTGATCCTCGAAGACCTCAAAGCCATCGACCGTCTGCTCGGCAAGCTCTCGAGCAAGGCGCGGGCAGCGTTTCTCTATAACCGTCTGGACGGCCTCGGCCACGCGGAAATCGCCCAGCGCCTGGGCGTGTCGGTACCGCGCGTGCGTCAGTACCTGGCCCAGGGCATTCGTCAGTGCTACATCGCGCTGTACGGTGAGCCGGTATGAGCCCGACCAGTTCCAAACCGGTGTCAGCCAAGGTGCTCGATGCCGCGATTGCCTGGCAACTCTCGCTGGATTCCGGCACGCCGGTCGAGCGCGAAGAGTTCGCCAAATGGCACGCCGCCCACGAAGAACACGCCCGCGCCTGGCGCCAATTGGGCATGCTCGATCAACGTTTCAGCGTGGCCAGCGGTCCGGCGCGCACGGCGTTGCTGCAATCGCGTGAAAGTATTCGCCGCCGGGTCCGCAAGCTTGGCAGCGGCGCGGCGAGCATCGTGGCGGTCATCGGGTTGGCGCTGTTTGCCGGCGAACGTTATCTGCCGCTCGACTATTGGCTGGCTGACGAACGCACCGCCACCGGCGAGCAACGCATGCTGCGCCTGACCGACGGGACCCTGATCAACCTCAACACCCACAGCGCCATCGATGTGCGTTTCGACGAGAAGCAGCGACGGATCGTCCTGCAGGAAGGCGAAATCCTCATCGAGACCGGTCATGGCGATGCCCGGCCGTTTATCGTCGAAACCCGCGAAGGCAGCATGCGCGCGCTGGGCACCCGGTTCCTGGTCAAGCGCGAGGAGGACGGCACGCGACTCAGCGTGTTGAAGTCCGCGGTGGCGGCGCACCCGGAGTCGACCCCTGAAGAACAGATCCTGCGCGAAGGCCAGCAAGTGCTGATACGCGGCAATGGCCTGGGGCCGATTGTCGCCCTCAACCTCGGCGCCGATGCCTGGACCCGTGGAATGCTGGTGGTGGACAACGCGCGGCTGGAAGACCTGGTGCACGAACTCGGGCGCTACCGTACCGGGCACCTGGGCGTCGCGCCCGAGGTCGCCGACCTGCGGATCACTGGCAGCTTCCCGCTGAACGACACGGACAAGGCGCTGAGTGCGTTGCTACCGACATTGCCCGTGCAGATCGAGCAACACACCCAGTGGTGGGTGACGGTGGCGAAGGCTGAAACCAGGCCCTGAGGTGTTGGGCGCCTGAGCCGACGCCTTCGCGAGCAAGCCCGCTCCCACATTCGAGCGCATTCCTCCAGGGAGAACTCGGTTAAATGTGGGAGATCAAGCAACACACCCAGTGGTGGGTGACGGTGGCGAAGGCTGAAACCAGGCCCTGAGGTGTTGGGCGCCTGAGCCGACGCCTTCGCGAGCAAGCCCGCTCCCACATTTAACCGAGTTCTCCCTGAAGGAATTGCGGGCAAATGTGGGAGCGGGCTTGCTCGCGAAGGGGCCCTCAGCGCCGCCACAAACCCCGGTTGGTTTAATGAATAAAAATTATTTCCATCCAGCCCTATCACTTTTCGACTCTCGTCCGGCACCAAGGCAATTGAGAAATATTTCCATTCAGGAGCCGCCGTATGTCCCGTTCGCTAGATACCTTGTTGCGCCCCAGCGTGTTGGCTGTCGCCATCGCCTTGTGCACCCCCTTGGCCAGCAGCCAGTTGATGGCCGCCGAGCAGGCGTCCAGCGTTCGCGCCTATAACGTGCCGGCCGCGCCACTGGCCAGCACGTTGAACCAGATCGCCAGTCAGGCCGGCCTGGCCCTGTCGCTGAATCCTTCGCTGGCGGCCGGCAAGACGTCCAATCCGGTCAAGGGCCAGTTCGATGCGGCCGGCGCCCTGCGTGAAGCTTTGCGCGGCACCGGTCTGCAACTGCAACAGAGCAGCGCCGGCACCTACAGCCTGATCGAGATTCCCGAGGGCGTGTTGGCGCTGCCGGAAACCGCGGTCATCGGCGTCGAGAACACCGAAAGCGCCTGGGGCCCGGTGGACGGTTACCTCGCCACTCGCACCGCCGCCGGCACCAAGACCGATACCTCTCTGCTCGAAGCGCCGCGCTCGATTTCGGTCGTGACTCGCCAGCAGATGGACGATCGCAATGTGCAAAACCTCGACGACGCCGTGCGCTACTTGCCCGGCACCACGGCCAGCAGCTACGGCAGCGATACCCGCGCCGACTGGCTGCGCGTTCGTGGTTTTGAACCGACCCAGTTCCTCGACGGCCTGCCACTGCCCAAAGGCGTGTACGCCAACCCGAAACAGGAAACCTGGAACCTCGACCGCCTTGCCGTGCTGCGCGGCCCGGCCTCCTCGGTGTACGGCCAGACCCCGCCGGGCGGCCTGCTGGACATGGTCAGCCGCCGTCCCACGGCTGAAGACAGCCACGAAATCCAGTTGCAATACGGCAGCGACAACCAGCGCCAGATCAACTTCGCCAGCACCGGCAAGATCGACGACGCAGGCCAGTTTCTCTACAGCCTGAGCGGCGTGGTGCGCGACAGCGGCACGCAGATCGACCACGTCGACAACAAGCGCTACAACATCGCGCCGAGCCTGACCTGGAACATCGACGAAGACACCAAGTTCACCCTGCTCACCCAATTCACCCGCGACGATACCGGCATCACCAGCCAGTTCCTGCCGGTGCAGGGCACGAAAATCGACATGCCGTTCGGCAAGGTGTCCCATCACAAAAATCTGGGCGATCCGGATTGGGAATACTACGACCGCACCTACTACGCGCTGGGCTATGCGTTCGAACATCGCCTGAACGATGTCTGGCAGTTCAAGCAGAACCTGCGTTACACCAAGTCGGACCTGTCGTTCCAGGCCCTGACCGTCGGCTCGTATCCGTTTACCCAAGTGGATGACCAAGGCAACGTCGGCCGCACCAGCACCGTCGTCGATGAAGACATCAGCCAGTTCGCCGTGGACAACAACTTCCAGGCCGACTTCGCCACCGGCGACATCCGTCACACCTTGCTCCTCGGTCTCGACCACCAGCGCAGCAACACCAACTACACCTCGATCTTCGGTGACGGTCTGACCACCAACGTCAACGACCCGATCTACGGCCAGCCGATCGTGCGTCCGCCACGCTCCAGCGCGTTCTACGACTACGACCAGAAGACTTACCAGACCGGCCTGTACGTGCAGGATCAAATGGCCCTCGACCAATGGCGCCTGACCCTGGGCGGCCGTGAAGACTGGGTCCACACCGGCACCGAGTTTTTCAACAAGGGCGATGCGACCAACACCCAGCGCGACAAGAACTTCAGCGGCAATGCGGCGATCAGCTATGTGTTTGAATCGGGCTTAGTGCCGTACCTGTCGTACGCCGAATCCTTCCAGCCAACCACCGGTGCTTCCGCCACGGCCACCGAGTCGTTCAAGCCGACCGAAGGCAAGCAATGGGAGCTGGGGGTCAAGTACCAGCCACCGGGCAGCAAAACCCTGCTCACCGCCGCCGTGTATGACCTGACCCAGAAAAACGTCTCGGTCACCACCACGGTCGGCGCCACGCCAATCACCAGCCAGACCGGCGAAGTGAAGGTCAAGGGCCTGGAACTGGAAGCCGTCTCCGACGTCACCGACAACCTGAAAATCACCGCGGCTTACACCTTGGCCAAGTCCGAAGTGCAAAAAGGCGACTACAAAGGCAACCGGCTGCAACTGATGCCCAACCAGCAAGCATCGCTGTGGGCCGATTACACCTGGCACAGCGGCGTGCTCGACGGTTTCGGCCTCGGCGCCGGCGCGCGCTACACCGGCAATACCTACGGCGACCAAGGCAATACCTGGCTGGGCAAGGCTGACGCCTATACCGTGTTCGACGCTGCCGTCCATTACGACCTCGGTCGCCTGGACAACAGCCTCAAAGGCGCGTCGTTGGCACTTAACGCCACCAACCTGCTGGACAAGGACTACATTTCCACCTGTGACAGTTTCTATTGCTACTACGGCGACCAACGCAGCGTCGTCGCCAGTGCCACTTACAAGTGGTAATCGCCTGACCTGACACGCCCAAGACCCGAGCCGTCCTTCATGGACGGCTTTGGTATTTCTGAAGGCTATGAAATGAAAAGTAAAACAATTCGCCGCTGGTCGTTCATCCACACCTGGACCAGCCTGATCTGCACCGTGTTCCTGCTGATGCTGGCGCTGACCGGTTTGCCGTTGATCTTCAGTCATGAGATCGACCACCTGCTGGGCAATGCGCCCGAGTTGAAGCAAATGCCAGCGGACACCCCGCAGCTGAATTTGCAGCAGTTGGTGCTGGCCGCGCAAAAGCATCGGCCCGGCGAGGTCATGCAGTATTTCGGCTTTGACGAAGAAGAGCCTAACGGCGCGTTTGCGATCATGGCGCCGACCGCCGGCACCGAGCCCAACTCGTCTCACACGTTCATGCTCGACGCCCGCACTGGCGAAGCGCTGGAAACGCCGTCGGCCAATGGCGGTTTCATGATGATCATGCTGCGCCTGCACGTGGACATGTTTGCCGGTTTGCCGGGCAAGTTGCTGTTGGCGTTCATGGGGCTGATGTTTGTCGTGGCCATCGTGTCCGGGACGGTGCTGTACCTGCCGTTCATGCGCCGGTTGAAATTCGCCACCGTGCGCAACGACAAATCCACGCGCCTGCGCTGGCTCGACCTGCATAACCTGATCGGCGTGGTCACCCTGACCTGGGCGCTGGTGGTGGGTGTGACCGGGGTGATCAGCGCCTGCGCCGACCTGCTGATCGCGGCGTGGCGCAATGACGCGCTGACCGCCATGATCGCGCCGTACCGCGATGCACCGCCGCTGACGCAACTGGCGCCGGCCACTCGCTTGCTCGACATCGCCAAGGACGTCGCGCCGGGCATGACGCCAGACTTCATTGCCTTCCCCGGCACCCGGTTTTCCAGCGAACACCACTACGCGGTGTTCATGAAAGGCAGCACGCACCTGACATCGCACCTGCTGACACCGGTGCTGATCGACGCCAGCACCCTGCAAGTCACCGCCGTCGCCGAGCGACCGTGGTACATGGACGCGATGGGCCTGTCGCAACCGCTGCACTTCGGTGATTACGGCGGCATGCCGATGAAAATCCTCTGGGCGACCCTGGATGTGCTGACCATCATCGTGCTCGGCAGCGGCGTTTATCTGTGGGTGGTGCGGCGCAAAGCGGCGAAACCTGTGCTCGAACAGACGAAGGCCAACGCATGAAGCCGAGGCAGTCGAACTTCTGGAAAGTCTTCGGCACCCCTACGGTGATCGCCCTGCTCAGTGGCGCGGGATTGTTTGCCGCGCTGCTCGGCGACGGAATCTGGGATGCCTTTAGCTGGCTCGGCCTCGGCGTGCCGGCCGCTTTCGCCCTGCGCGGCCTGCTGCAACGCCGCTGATCCATGGGTGGGAGCAACACGCTCCCACATTTGGCATGCATGCCTCTGTGGCAACGAATTTCCTGAAGTCATAGGACGACATCGCACGCCATCCTTCGCCTCACCCCGCAAGCCCGCCGACATATCTATTGACAATTTAGCCGTTGCACTTCTATAAAGGCGCATGTTGTACGACAACTTACAACAACGCTGCACGACACCAAAATCCAAAAATAATCCTGGTGAAGTAATGAAAGTCAAAGGCATCCGCTGGTGGATGGTCGGTCTGGTGACGGCCGGCCTGATGGTCAACTACCTGGCTCGCAATACCCTCTCAGTGGCCGCCCCGACCCTGATGAGCGAAATGAACATCTCCACCGAGCAGTACTCGCACATCGTGGTCGCGTGGCAGGTTTGCTATGCGCTGATGCAGCCAGTCGCCGGTTACATCATCGATGCCATCGGCACCAAAATGGGCTTCGCCATCTTCGCCTTTTCCTGGTCGGTCGCGTGTGCGCTGGCAGCGCTGGCCACGGGCTGGCAGGGGCTGGCGTTTGTCCGTGGCCTGCTCGGCCTGACGGAAGCGGCCGGTTTGCCGGCAGCGGTCAAAGCCTCCACCGAGTGGTTTCCGGCCAAGGAGCGCTCCGTCGCGATTGGCTGGTTCAACATCGGTTCGTCGATTGGCGCACTGCTCGCGCCACCACTGGTGGTCTGGGCCATTCTGCACAGCGGCTGGGAACTGGCGTTCCTGATCGTCGGCGGTCTGGGCGTGGTCTGGAGTTTTCTCTGGCTGATCCTCTACAAACACCCGCGCGACCAGAAGCGCCTGAGCGATGAAGAACGCGACTACATCCTCAGCGGCCAGGAAGATCACTTCAAAGACCCGACCAGCAAAAAGGGCAGCTGGAAGAAGATCATCGGCAGCCGCAACTTCTACGCCATCGCCAGCGCCCGGATGCTCTCCGAGCCGGCCTGGCAGACGTTCAACGCGTGGATCCCGCTGTACCTGATGACCGAACGTCACATGAACATCAAGGAAATCGCGATGTTCGCCTGGCTGCCGTTCCTGGCGGCCGACCTTGGCTGCGTCCTCGGCGGTTACCTGAGCCCGTTCTTCCACAAACACCTGAAAGTGTCGTTGTTCACCTCGCGCAAAATGGTCTTGCTGTTCGGCGCCTCGTGCATGATCGGCCCGGCCTGTATCGGTCTGGTGGCCAGCCCTTACACCGCGATTGCGCTGCTGTGCATCGGTGGTTTCGCCCACCAGACATTGTCCGGCGCGCTGTATGCGATCACCTCCGACTCCTTTGGCAAAAACGAAGTGGCCACGGCCACCGGCATGGGCGGTATGTTCGGCTACTTGGGCGCGGCGGCGTTCACCCTGGTGTTCGGCGTGATGGTGACCAAGATCGGCTACAGCCCGCTGTTCGTGGTGCTGGCGATTTTCGACATCGTGGCGGCGTTCATCGTCTGGACCGTGGCGCGTGAACTGAAGCCGCAACACACCGGGCCGGGTCTGCAAACCGCAGTGCCCGCCAGATAAGACGCGTAACCCTGTGGGAGCGGGCTTGCTCGCGAAGGCGGTGTGTCAGTCGAAATCGATGTTGACTGACCTGACGCCTTCGCGAGCAAGCCCGCTCCCACACGTGTGATCTTGAGCAATCGGACCAACGCGCTATGCTGCCCGGCACTGCCCCTACCGAGACGCGACCATGTCCACCCCGAGCATGACCCTGTTCCACAACTCGCTATCGCCCTTCGTCCGCAAAGTCATGGTGCTGCTGCACGAAACCGGTCAGACCGACCGCGTCGCCCTGCAAGACTGCGTCCTGTCCCCGGTCAGCCCTGACCCGGCCCTGAACGAAGACAACCCGATCGGCAAGATCCCGGCCCTGCGCCTGGCCGACGGCAACGTGATTCATGACAGCCGGGTGATCCTCGATTACCTCGACCAGCAACACGTCGGCAACCCGCTGATCCCGCGTGAAGGTTCGGCCCGCTGGCGGCGCCTGACCCTGGCCTCCCTGGCCGACGGGATCATGGACGCCGCGGTGATGGTTCGCTATGAACTGGCCCTGCGCGCGCCCGAGAAACACTGGGAAGCGTGGCTCGAAGGTCAGCGCGAGAAGATTCGTCGCGCCTTGGCGTTGCTGGAAAAAGACGCGATTGCCGAGCTGACCAGCCATTTCGATGTGGCGGCGATCAGTGTGGCCTGCGCCTTGGGTTACCTCGACTTGCGCCATGCGGATCTGGCATGGCGCGAGGCGAATCCGCAGTTGGCGGCGTGGTATTTCGAGGTCAGTCAGCGGCCTTCGATGGTGGCGACGATGCCCAAGGTTTAAATTTTCGCCAGCCTTACCGGCCTCTTCGCGAGCGAGCCCGCTCCCACAGGATATCTGCGGTTTGCACACACTTTGTGTTCACTGGAGATCCAGTGTGGGAGCGGGCTTGCTCGCGAAGGGACCACACCGGATCCACCGGAAACAACCCAACGATCAGCGCCGCCAACACCGCCCCCACCCGCTGATCTTCGCGCAACCCCAACGACCGGCTCATTGCACCGCCCCGAGATCAAACTCAAGCGGCTTGGCCGTCTTCTGCCCGATCCCGTACCAGTCCAGTTTGCGGGTCAGCACCATGAACACCCCGAGCAAACCGAACAGCAGCAACGAGCCCATCAACAACGCGTAATCCTCGGCACTCAACAAGCCGTAGAGCAAGCCATACAACGCCGCCAACCCCGCCGAAAAACTCAAGCCGTGGCGCACGCTGCGCAGCACGTGACAGACATAGAACCCGATCAACAGCACACAACCGCTCGCCGACACCAGGTACGCCAAGGCAAAACCAATGTGCTCGGACAGCGACAGCAACAACAGATAGAAGAACGCCAGCGCCACACCCACCAACGCGTACTGCACCGGGTGCACCGCCAGGCTTTTCAGCACTTCAAAGAGGAAGAAACCGGCGAAGGTCAGGACGATGAACAGCAGCGCGTATTTGATCGCCCGATCGCTCTTCAGGTATTGATCCACCGGGTTGATGAAACTCACGCCGAAGCTACGGTCGTTGTACGCCTCGCAGCCACCGCCCGACACGCAAGTGCTCAGCGCTTCTTGCAGGTTGGTGGAGAAAAACGAGGTCTGCCAATTGGCCGTGAACCCTTGATCGTTCACCTCTCGCTGGGCCGGCAAGTAGTTACCGATAAAGCTCGGGTGCGGCCAGTTGGCGGTCAGCGACACCTTGCTGGTTTTGCCCACCGGCAGCACTTGCAACTGGCCGGTGCCTTGCAGGCGCAGGTCGAAACCGAACGCCAGTTCCGTGGCTTGTCTGGTGTCCAGCGCCGGCAGCGTCACGTGCACGCCCTCACCCAGCCAGCCGACCTGACTGCCCGGAACGAAGTCCAGGCTCTGGCCATTGAGGTCGAGTTTCAAGGCGTTTTCGATGCCACGAATGTCGCTGATCCCGACCGCCAGGAACGGCTGATCGAACTGGTAATCGTCGAAGTCTTCCTTGATGCCCAATTGCGCCGGGACCGAAAAGTGCCCGCTGATGTGGTTGTCGGCGTGGAACAGGCGCGCTTCGTAAATGCCGCGCGCGCGCAGTTCGGTCTGGACCTGGCCATCGAGTTCGAAGTGCTCGGGGAGGAAATACAAGCGCCCGCGCTCTTCACCGACTTCCTGGTAACGCACGTTGGTTTTCTCGTTGAGCTTCCAGGTGCGCACCACTTTGCGGTATGGCACCACCATCAGCGGGCCGCTCAGTTGCTGGCTGAAACTGGAGCTGCGGGCGATGTCTTCGAGCACGCCGTCTCGCAGTTGCTGGCGGTCCTGGATGATGCCGTTGATCATCAGCAACGGGATCAGCAGTAGCAGGATCAAAAGGGCAATGGCCCCGAGTTTTAGAGTCAGGCTGCGGTTCATGTGGGTCTCTCCCTGTTCGAATGAGGGAGAGTCTGGCTTCGCTGTGTGGAGGCTTTGTGGGGGAAATGTGGAGAGTGTGTGGAAACTGAATGCCCTTCGCGAGCAAGCCCGCTCCCACAGTTGAACCGGATACTTCAGCAGAATGCGATCAACTGTGGGAGCGGGCTTGCTCGCGAAGGCGGCAACTCGGTCCTAAGCCAGGCACACCCTGACTTCAACCCCGCCCTCGACATTGCCAATGCTCATTGAGCCACCGTGTAACTGCACCACTTCTTCAACAAAGTTGAGTCCCAACCCGGTGCTCTTGCGCCCGGTGTCCGGACGCGGCAACGAATAGAACCGCTCGCTCAATCGCGGCAGCGCATAGTCCGGAATCGCCTCGGCCTGGTTGAACAGCCGGAACTCAATCGCCTGCCCGACCCGCTCGGCGCTGAAGCGCAACACCCCCAGGGCCGGGGTGAAATCCAGCGCGTTTTCCAGCAGATTTCCCAGCGCCTGACGCAGCAGAAACGGCTCGCCGGTGATCGCCAGCTCCGCTGCAATCGTCTGTTCCACACGCAACTGTTTGCCTTCGATTCGCCCGGCCTGAGCCTCCAGCAACTCGTCCACCAACGCGGCCAAGGGCACCTCGACGCGTTCTTCCAGCCCTTGACGCTGTTCAACCTGAGCCAGCGTCAACAACCGTTCAATCAACTGCTGCATCCGCACGCTTTCGTTGTCGATGTTGCTGACAAAGCGCTGCCGCTGCGCCAACGGCATGTCGCCTTGCAGCAATTCTGCCGCGCCGCGAATCGCCGCCAGCGGGCTCTTCAATTCGTGGGTCAGGGTGTGCACGTAACGCTCGACGTACGCCTTGCCTTCCAGCTGCGTGCGCATCTGCTCCACTGCCGACGCCAACTGCTGCAGTTCGCCGCCGCGATAATGCGGAACCTCGACCCGCCGCCCCTCGCTCACCGCTTGTGCATAAGCGGTCAAGCGCCGCAGTGCCGCGCTCAACCACCACGACAACAGCGCGCCGAACAGCAGGCCCAGGCCGATCAGCCCGGCGCCGTAAGCCAGCAAGCGGCGCTCGGTGCGATCCACGTAAGGCTGCAACGAGCTGTTGGGCTTGGCCACGGTGACCACGCCGATGATCTGGCCGTTGTCGCGAATCGGTGCGCCGACGTGCATCACCGATGAGTTCGCATCGCCGGGATCGCTGCGGGTGGACCGCGCGCCGTATTCACCGCGCAAGGTCAGGTAGACGTCGTTCCAGCGCGAGTAATCCTGGCCCACCGCGACGCCGCTGGAATCCAGCACCACGATGCCTTTGGCGTCGGTGACGTAGATGCGGTGGTTGACCTGGTTTTTCGGCAGGCCCCAGATGCTCGCCTTCGGTTGTCGCTCGCCGTAAGCCTTGAGCAGTTGCGGCCAGCGATTCTGGTTGAGGGTGCCGGCCTTGAAATCATCGCGCAGGATTTCGGCCATCAGGTTCGCGGTGTCGACCAGGGTTTCTTCGGTGGACTGGCGCACGCCGGGGCGGATTTCTTCCATCACGGTGTTGAGCACGAAGTAGCCGGTCAGACCGATGAACAACACGTACACGAGGAAAATCCGGATCCCCAGCGGCATCAGCTGTGCCCCGGGCTGTAGCTGTAGCCGAGGCCGCGATGGGTCTGGATCGGCTCGGCGTCGGCGTTCACCCGGCGTAATTTGGCGCGCAGGCTTTTGATGTGGCTGTCGATGCTGCGCTCGTAACCGGCGTCGGCGGCAACGCCCAACGCATCGAGCAGTTGCTCGCGGCTGAACACGCGTTCGGGTTGTTCCAGCAGGCATTGCAGCAGACGGAATTCGTGGCGCGTCAGGTTCAGCACCTGAGCGCGATAGCTGATCTGCACGCGCTCGCTGTCGACACTGAACAACGTCGATTCCGCTTCGACCACGGCACGCGGGGCCGCGCGCTTGAGAATCGCCCGGACCCGCGCCGCCACTTCCCGTGGGCTGAATGGCTTGACCACGTAATCGTCGGCGCCGATTTCCAGGCCCACCACGCGATCGATTTCCGCCTCGCGGGCGCTGAGAAAAATCACCGGCACTTCGCTGAAGCGGCGCAGTTGCTTGCAGGTCTCGAAGCCGCTGATGTCCGGCAGACCGATGTCGAGGATGATCAGGTCGGCGGGCGTCGCCCGCTGGTGCTCAAGCGCAGCGGCGCCGAGGCTCAGCCACGTGGTGGTGAACCCCTCGCACTGCAAGGCGAATATCAGGGTGTCGGCAATCGCCGCTTCGTCTTCGACTATCAGGATATGAGGCATGGCGTCCGAGCCCGGCAGTTAAGTGGGCGAACGGTGCCCCAAGCCTCACATCCCGTCAATCAGCAGTCGGGTTTGTCGGCGGTGAAACGCCGCGCCGGGTTCACCGCCGCGCCGAACTCACGCAAGGCTTTGGCGCCGATCAGCAACGGGTAGTTGAAGCTGCTGCGGTCGGTCAGGTTGACCTCGACGGTGCGCTTGACGTTGCCCAGGCACAGCTCCAGATCGACCACCGGGCGCTTGGTGGGTGCGACGACTTCACTGTCGTCCTCGTCTTCTTCGGAACGGGTCTTGATCTTGCTGATCCGCGCAACCTTGTGTTCGTAGACCTTATTGCTGGCGTCTTTGGTGGCGAGACGGAAACGCACCCAGTCTTCGCCGTCGCGGGTGAAGAGTTCGATGTCCTTGGCCGACAGCGACGCGGTCAGGGCGCCGGTGTCCATTTTGGCCTTGAGCACTTCACCGCCGATTTCCGGCAACGCGATGTATTCGTACCGTCCGTACAGGGTCGGCTCGGCGGCCAGGGCAGGCAGGGCCACCAGGGAAAGCAGTGCGAGGAGCGATTTCACGTAATGGGCATCCTTGGAAAATTGGGGCGTCGAACGCGAGATTTTAGACAGTCGGCAAGGGATTCGTTCGTTCCGGAGATCTTTCGCGAGCAAGCCCGCTCCCACAGGGGGCCAGGGCCATCACTCCACGACCCGCGCCGGATCAATATCACTCAAGCATATCGCTGCAAACGTGAAACATTCGTCGTCACGGATTTGGCCTGTCGCCCGAAGCTGCTTATCATGGCGCGCCCAAATGATTTCAAGAGTTACTTATGCGCCGCCTGCTCACCGGCTGTTTCGTTACCCTGCTGCTGTTGCTCAACACCCTGGTCCTGTTCGGGCCGCTGATGGTGTTTGCCCTGCTCAAACTGGTCCTGCCCGGGCGTTTGCGCGATTACGCCTCATGGGCGGTGATGTGGATCGCCGAGACCTGGGCCGAAATCGACAAGCTGATCTTCCGCCTGTGCATCCCCACGCAATGGGAGATTCGCGGCAGCGCCGACCTGCGGGTCGACACCTCGTACCTGGTGATCAGCAACCATCAATCCTGGGTCGATATCCCGGCGCTGATCCAGACGCTCAACCGGCGCACGCCGTTCTTCAAGTTCTTCCTCAAGAAAGAATTGATCTGGGTACCGTTCCTGGGCCTGGCCTGGTGGGCGCTGGATTATCCGTTCATGAAGCGCTACACCAAGGCGTTTCTGGCGAAGCACCCGGAACTGGCCGGCAAGGACCTGGAAATCACCAAAGCCGCGTGCGAGCTGTACAAGCGCCAGCCGGTGACGGTGGTCAATTACCTGGAAGGCACGCGATTTACCCCTGCAAAACGCCAGCAACAGCAGTCACCCTTCACCCATCTGCTGAAACCCAAGGCCGGCGGCGTGGCGTTTGTATTGGCGGCGATGGGCGAACAGCTGGACGCCATTCTGGACGTGACGGTGGTGTATCCAC
The DNA here is from genome assembly GCF_050280905.1 of Pseudomonas sp. NPDC086278. Classification (NCBI taxonomy): domain Bacteria; kingdom Pseudomonadati; phylum Pseudomonadota; class Gammaproteobacteria; order Pseudomonadales; family Pseudomonadaceae; genus Pseudomonas; species Pseudomonas sp. NPDC086278. Next base: position 7,434 of record NZ_JBNNWE010000052.1, on the reverse strand, counting down.
AGCCGAAAATTCCGGGTTTCTGGGATTTGATCAGCGGCAATGTGCCGAGGGTGATCATCGACATCAAGACCCGCGAGCTCGACCCGGCGCTGTGGCAAGGCGATTACGAAAACGACCCGCAGTTCCGTGAAACGGTGCAGAACTGGGTCAACCAGCTCTGGACCGAAAAGGATCTGCGCATCGACGCGTTGCGCGCCGAAAGCCGCTGAATCAGCTACCGGAACCGGCGCCCCAGATGCCGCCGAGGTTCTGCAGCAACGAACCGCCGACGCCCTGATCGCCCAGGTATTTGAGGATCACCGGGGCAAACTGGCCGACCATGCTGTTGTCCATGCCCAGCGCGCTGAAGGCACTGTTCAGGTCGTTGGTGTTTTTCACATTGCCCAGGGCATTTTCCAGGCCGGCCGACTTGCCGGACGAACCGAGCATCCCGGCCAGGGCGCCCATCTGACCGCCGCCGGACAGTTTGTCCAGCCCCGGCACCTCTTTGGCCAGTTGCGAGTAATCGGTCGAACTCAGTTGATTCTTCGCCAGCCCCAGCATCGCGCCAGTGCCGCCGACGGCTTGTTGCGGGGTGACGTTCAATTGCGAAGTCAGCGCGCCAAGCAGGCCAGCGGTTTCCTTCGTCGGTGCGGCAGCCGTCGCGGCGTTACCGCCTTGCATGCTCGCCGCCGCTTTGGTCACATCATCCAGGCTGAAACCGGCGAAGACCGGGCTGGCGGCCAGACTCATCAGCGAAGCCAGTGCAAAACCGCGTGAAATCTTCATCCAGACATCCTCTTTAGGCATAAAAACCACCCACCCGTGGGTGGCGCAAAAACTGTGTGTTCGACTGGCATCCCCGGGGATTGTTCCCAATCCACCTGTGGGAGCGGGCTTTGTGGTGAGGGGGCTTTTGTGGTGATGGGGCTTTCGTGGCGAGGGGGCTTGCCCCCGTTCGGCTGCGTAGCAGTCGTGAATCCAGAAAACGCGGTGTGTCAGTCAAACCGCGCTTATCAGAATTTAGGGCCGCTGCGCGACCCAACGGGGGCAAGCCCCCTCGCCACAGCAAGCCCCCTCGCCACAGCAAGCCTCCTCGCCACAATTGACCACAGTCGAAAAGAATCCCGTTGTGTTGCATCCAGTCTAGCCCGCCCCGCGTATATCAAGCACGGACAGAAACGTCTGGCCGGCTCTCCCCCTCAAGGGTTCCCCCGTGAATGGAACAACGGCGCGCCGTGAACTAACCTCTGCCTGCAACCGGCACCGCACGCAGCACAGCGCCATTCCCCCGATTGTCTGGAGAACCGTTATTTCCGTCGCCGATACCGACCAGCTCCGGCAGCTTCTGGCCCAGTGTTCGCTGGGTGACCGCCGCGCCTTCGAGACGCTTTACCGCAGCGTCGGCCCGCAGCTGCATGGCGTTGCCCTGCGTTTCATGGGCCGCCCGGATCTCGCCGAAGAAGTGTTGCAGGAAAGTTTTGTGCGCATCTGGAACAACGCTTCGCGCTACGAAGCGCACCTGTCGGCGCCAATGACCTGGATGATCAACATCACCCGCAACCAGGCCATCGACCAGTTGCGCAAACACCGCGACCGACCGCTGAGCGATCTCGAAGAACAGGCGCTGGTGGATGAAAGTCCCTCGGCCCACGAACAATTGAGCAGCGCCCGCGAGGCCAACGCCTTGAACCGCTGCCTGGACAGCCTCGACGGCATGCAGCGTGAATCGATCACCGTGGCGTACTTTCAGGGGCTGTCGTGCTCTGAACTGGCGCAACACCTGGCCGCACCGCTGGGCTCGGTGAAGTCCTGGATTCGTCGCGGCATGGAGCGCCTGCGCAGGTGCCTTGAATCATGAACTATCAAACCCCGACCCTGCGCCGCGCCCTCGCCGCCGATTACGCCATCGGCCTGATGCCGGGGGGCGCTCGCCGACGTTTTGAGCAGCTGTTGCTGGACGATGCCGCGTTGCGCGGGGAACTGGCGCAGTGGCAAGAAAGCCTCGCCAGCCTGACGCAAGCATTGCCCGAACAACCGGTGCCGGATCGCGTGTGGCACGGGATTACCGCGCGTATCGATCCGCAAGTGCTGCACGTGCCTGAGCAACGTCCGTTCTGGAACTGGCTGCGCGTAATGGCGGCGATTTGTACGTTGGCGGTGGTCGTGTTCCTGAGCGTGCTCTACAACCGCGATGAGCCGCGATACAGCGCCACATTGCTGACCGCCGACGCGCAGCCTGCGCTGAAAGTCGAAGCTCACGAAAACTACCTGAACGTCGAGCCGCTGACGTTGGCGGCCGTGACACCGGAGCAAAGCCTGGAGCTGTGGGCAATTCCGGCGGATGGCAAGCCGATTTCGCTGGGGGTCATTCCGGCGGGGGGCAAGGGTCGCGTAGCGCTAAGCGATGCGCAGCGGGCATTGATCGGCAAACCGATTGCGCTGGCGGTGAGTCTGGAACCGAAGGGTGGTTCGCCAACCGGGCAGCCGACCGGGCCGGTCCTGTATCAAGGCGCACTGGCCGCACTTTGACTTGCTTTTTGTGGTGAGGGGGCTTGCCCCCGTTGGGTCGCGCAGCGGCCCCAAATCCGCATAAACGCGGTGTGTCAGTCAAACCGCGTGTATCGGGATTTGGGGCTGCTTCGCAGCCCAACGGGGGCAAGCCCCCTCGCCACAGAAGCCTCCTCCCCACAGCAAGCCTCCTCCCACAGCAAGCCCCCTTGCCACAGCAATCCTCCTCACCACAGCAAGCCCCCTTGCCACAGAAGCCCCAAACCACAGTAGGCCCCTTGGCCATAGGGTTTTGGTGATCCCAATAAAAACGGCGACCCGAAGGTCGCCGTTTTGCTTTGCGTGAAGCCTTACGCCGCGCTGAACAGCTTATGCGGATCAATCACAAACTTCTTCGGCACACCCGCATCGAACTCGCCATACCCACGTGGCGCGTCATCCAGGCTGATGACTTCCACACCAACGATGTCGGCGATATGAATGCGGTCCCACATGATCGCCTGCATCAACTGGCGGTTGTACTTCATCACCGGCGTCTGGCCGGTGTGGAAGCTGTGGGATTTGGCCCAGCCCAGACCGAAGCGAATGCTCAGGCTGCCCATTTTCGCCGCAGCATCCACCGCACCCGGATCTTCCGTCACGTACAGGCCCGGAATACCGATTTTGCCTGCCACGCGCACCACGCCCATCAGCGAGTTGAGCACGGTGGCCGGGGCTTCGTGTTTCACACCGTCATGACCGTGGCCGCGCGCCTCGAAGCCCACGGCGTCGACGGCGCAATCCACTTCAGGCTCGCCCAGCAGTGCGGCGATTTGCTCGTGCAACGGAGTGTCGAGGGACAGGTCGGCGATTTCAAAACCCTGGGCCTTGGCGTGGGCCAGGCGGACGGTGTTGACGTCACCGATGATCACCACTGCCGCGCCCAACAGGCGAGCGGAAGCGGCAGCCGCCAGACCCACCGGACCCGCGCCGGCGATGTACACCGTGCTGCCCGGACCCACGCCCGCCGTTACGGCGCCGTGATAACCGGTGGGCAGGATGTCGGAGAGGCACGTCAGGTCGCGGATTTTCTCCATTGCGCGGTCGCGGTCCGGCAGTTTCAGCAGGTTGAAGTCGGCGTACGGCACCATCGCGTATTCAGCCTGGCCACCGGTCCAGTCGCCCATGTCGACGTAACCATAAGCGCCGCCTGGACGGGCCGGGTTGACGCTGAGGCAGACCCCGGTGTGCATTTCCTTGCAGGAACGGCAGCGCCCGCAAGCCACGTTGAACGGAACAGAGACCAGGTCGCCGATCTGCAGGTTCTCGACGTCACTGCCCTTCTCGATCACTTCGCCAGTGATTTCGTGGCCCAGCACCAGACCGGTCTGAGCGGTGGTACGACCGCGCACCATGTGCTGATCGGAACCACAGATGTTGGTGGACACCACACGCAGGATCACGGCGTGGTTAATCTTCCTGCCGCGCGGGTCCTGCATTTTCGGATAGTCGATTTTCTGTATTTCGACCTTGCCATTGCCGAGATACACCACACCACGATTGCCAGACATGCTTTCACCTCGCTGTTGTTTTTATGTAGCGGTCGCGTCGCCATGGAGCGGCGGCGCGTTGATTGCTCGGGTTATTGCCTGTGTGTCTTGTGTTGTTTGTTATGGCCTCTTCGCGAGCAAGCCCGCTCCCACAGTGGATCGGGGTGTACACAAGGTTTGCGATCCACACAAAACCCTGTGGGAGCGGGCTTGCTCGCGAAGGCGATCTAGAGAACAACCGTGCGATTGGCGTTAAGAAACACCCGTCGCTCAATGTGATAACCCACCGCCCGCGCCAACGTCAGGCCCTCGATATCCCGCCCCTTGGCGATCAAGTCTTCCGGGTAATGACTGTGGTCCACCACCTCGACGCCCTGGGCGATGATCGGGCCTTCGTCGAGGTCGTTGTTGATGTAATGCGCGGTCGCGCCGACCAGTTTCACGCCTTTGTTGTAGGCCTGGTGATACGGCTTGGCGCCTTTGAAACCGGGCAGCAGGGAGTGGTGAATATTGATCGCCTTGCCGTCGAGTTTGCGGCACAGCTCGGGCGACAGGACTTGCATGTAACGGGCAAGGATCACCAGTTCGGCACCGGACTCTTCGATCACTTGCCACACCTGGCGCTCTTGCGACGGTTTGTCGTTCGGGTCCAGCGGGAAATGGTGATAGGGAATCTGATGCCAGTCGGCCAACGGCTTGAGGTCCGGGTGGTTGGAAACCACGGCGGCGACGTCCATCGACAACTGGCCGATGCGCTGGCGGTAGAGCAAGTCGTTGAGGCAGTGATCGGCCTTGGAGACCATGATCACCACTTTTGGCCGGTAGTTCGGCGCGGTGAGTTCGAAGATCATCCCGAAATTCGCACCACGCTCTTCGAGGCCGGCGCGAAAGGCTTGTTCGTCGAAGCCGTCGGGCTGGCGGAATTCCACGCGAATGAAGAAACGGCCCGAGAGCCGGTCATCGAAGGAATGGTGCTCGGTGACGTAGCAGCCCTGCTCGAACAGAAAGCGGGTCACCGCGTCCACGGTGCCGAGGACACTGGGGCAATCGGCGGTCAGAATCCATGTGTCTGGGGCGCGGCTCATAGTGCGGTGACTCCTGCTGCGAAAACGGTGAACAGAGCGAACTCTGTGGCGAGGGGGCTTTTGAACTGGAGAGCTTTTGTGGCTAGGGACCTTTGTAACTAGAGCCCTTTGTGGCTAAGGGCTTGGTGTGGTGAGGAGCTTTTGTGGCGAGGGGGCTTGCCCCCGTTCGGCTGCGAAGCAGTCGTGAATCCAGAAAACGCGGTGTGTCAGTCAAACCGCGTTTATCAGGATTTGGGGCCGCTGCGCGACCCAACGGGGGCAAGCCCCCTCGCCACAAAAGCTTCCTCACCACACCAAGCCTCCTTGCCACAGAAGCCCCAAACCACAGCAAGCCTCCTTCCCACAAAAGCTCTTCTCCACAGCAAGCCACCTGCCACAAAAAGCTCTGGCGCCGCGATTACGCCTGGACGCTAAGTCCGTACTCAGCCGCTGCGTCCTGCAACCACAACCACCAGTAATCCGAGAAGCTGCGGCGGATCAGCAGTTCCCAGGTGTCTTCGGCGGTGTGGCGGATCACCAGTTGCGACTTGGCGAACACGGTGCCGACAGCCTTGCCCACCGGGAAGCTGTTGGGGTGCACGTCGTAGCTGGTGGATTTCATCAGCACCTGGCGCACGTTCGGGCCGCTCAGTTCGAGGATCTGCTGGCCGCCGCTGACGTTGACGATCTGGATGTGCAGGTCGCCCAATGCTTCACGCAGCTTTTGCTCGGCGGCGAATTCTTCACCGGTCGGCACGATGAGCAGCCATTCATCCGGCCCCATCCATTGCAGGCTGGTTTCGCCTTTGACGATAACGGTCAGCGCGCCCGGCAATTCGATGCCCAACGCCTTGTGCACGCCAGCGCTGAACGCCGCATCGTGACCATCGCCACGGAGGGTCAGGTGGCCGAGGAGTTTTTTCTCACGCACGATCACGCCGGCGCTTTTGCGGCCCTTGCCCACCAGGCTGGCGAGGTCGGCATGATGCAGCGACGACTCGGCCTTAGCCCCGGTGGCTGGGCGTTGTTGGTAAACGTTGGCTGTGGTCATAAAGCACCTGTTCCTGAATTCTGTTGTGCGGTTGGTCTCAACCCTGTGGTGACTGGGCTGCCGTCTTCGCCAGCAAGCCCGCTCCCACATTTGGACCGCGTTCCCCTGTGGGAGCGGGCTTGCTCGCGAATGGGCCGACTCGGTGTCATTGCCCATCCACAAGCTCTAGAGCCACTAGATGTTCTGGCGATCACCCTTCGGATCGAAGAACACCGAAGAAACAATCTCCGCCTCGATCACGCGGCCATCCGCCAGCGGTGCAAACACGCGCTCACCGATGCGCTTCAAGCCGCCCTTGACCACGCCCATGGCAAACGAATAGCCCAAGGAGTTGTGCAAGTAGCTGGACGTGACGTGACCGACCATCGTCATCGGGATGGTCTGCTTGGGGTTGAACACCAACTGCGCGCCTTCCGGCAGCCATTGGGTCGGATCGATCGGCTTCAGACCGACCAGCTGTTTGCGTTGATCACGCACGCAGTCTTCGCGGTTCATGCCACGCCAGCCGATCCACGAGAAAGGTTTGGTGCGACCGACACACCACCCCATGTTCAAGTCGTCCGGGGTCATCGAGCCGTCGGTGTCCTGGCCGACGATGATGAACCCCTTCTCGGCCCGCAGGATGTGCATGGTTTCGGTGCCGTACGGCGTCAGGTTGTACTGCTTGCCGGCCTCGACGATTTTTTCGAGCACGCCCATGGCGTAATCGGCTTGCACGTTGACTTCGTACGACAGCTCGCCGGTAAACGAGATCCGGAACACCCGCGCCGGCACACCGCCGACCAGGCCTTCTTTCCAGGTCATGAACGGGAACGCTTCGTTGCTCAGGTCAATGTCGGTCACTTCGGCGAGCAGCTTGCGGCTGTTCGGCCCGGACAGGGTCATGGTTGCCCAGTGATCGGTCACGGAGGTGAAGTACACCTTCAGGTCTGGCCATTCGGTCTGTTGGTAGATTTCCAGCCATTGCAGCACGCGTGCCGCGCCGCCGGTGGTGGTGGTCATCACGAAATGGTTGTCGGCCAGGCACGCCGTTACGCCGTCGTCGAAGACCATGCCGTCTTCTTTGCACATCAGGCCGTAACGCGCCTTGCCCACGTCGAGCTTGGTCCAGGCGTTGGTGTAGATGCGGTTGAGGAACTCGCGGGCATCCGGGCCTTGAATGTCGATCTTGCCGAGGGTCGAGGCATCCAGCAGGCCGACGCTGTCGCGCACGGCTTTGCATTCGCGTTTCACGGCGGCGTGAATGTCTTCACCGTTTTTCGGGAAGTACCACGGACGTTTCCACTGCCCGACGTCTTCG